>CAZAIR010000192.1:0-5941 GCA_964485225.1 uncultured Burkholderiaceae bacterium | reverse complement strand
TAAGTTCATTAAAGTTTGTTCATGAACTTACTGTTGGCTGAAGACGATGCCCTGCTGGCCGATGCCTTGTGCGCGCAAATGCGCCGCGCGGGCTTCACGGTGGAGCACGCCCCCAATGGCGCCGTGGCCGAGTTTTTGCTGATGCGCCAGCCGTTTGACCTGGCGGTACTGGACATCGGCCTGCCCATGGTGGACGGCTTGACCGTGCTGGGGCGGGTGCGTCAGGCGCAGCCGGCCCTGCCCGTGGTGCTGCTGACGGCGCGCGATGGCTTGGAGGACCGGGTGGCTGGCCTCAACGCCGGGGCCGATGACTACCTGACCAAGCCGTTTGACTTTGCCGAGCTGGAGGCCCGCTTGCATGCGCTGCTGCGGCGCGCGCGCTTGGCCGTGCCGCTGGCCGGTGCGCCGGCCCCCGCCCAGGCGCTGGGCCACCTGACGCTGGAGCCTGAGAGCCGCCGCGCGCTGGTGGCGGGCCAAGCGCTGGAGCTGAGCCCGCGCGAGTGGGCGCTGCTGGAGCTGCTGGTGGCGCAGCACGGGCGCGTGGTCACCAAAGAGCAGATCCTGCAGCTGTGGGGCCAAGAGAGCGGAGCCAGCAACGCCATCGAGGTGTATGTGCACCGCCTGCGCAAGAAGCTGGAAGGCGCGGGCGTGGTGGTGCGCACGGTGCGCGGCTTGGGCTACCTGCTGGAAGCGGGCGCATGAACCTGCGGGCTGAGCCGTGAGCCCGCTGGAGTGGCGGCTGGGCAGCCTGGGCCGGGGCGCCAGCCTGCACCGGCAGCTGCTGGCCTGGCTGCTGCTGCCGCAGCTGGTGCTGTGGGCGGCGGGCGCTTTGTTCACCTACAAGCTGGCCGAGCGCTACGCCACCGAGGCGGTGGACAGCAGCTTGCTGCAGGCCACGCGGGCGTTGTCGCGGCAGATCAAGCCCATGGGCTCGGGCTTGCTGATCGACTTGCCACGGGCCGCGCAGGACGTGCTGGAGGCCGACCCCGAGGACAAGCTGCTCTACACCGTGAGCTCGCCGCCAGGTCAGTTCATCTTGGGCAACCGCCAACTGCCGCCGCCTCCGCGCGAGCCACTGCCTGACCAGCCGGTGGTGTACGACGGCACGCTGCCTGGCCTGGACGCTGCGGGGGAGGGCGGGGGGCCGCTGGAACTGCGCGTGGCTGCCATCACGCTGCAAGTGGGCGAGGCCGGCAGCACGCCCACCGCCATGCGCGTGCAGGTGGCGCGCAGCAGCGCCAACCGGCACGAGCTGGCGCGTCGCTTGTTGGTCGACACGGTGCTGCCCCTGTCGGCGCTGATGTTGCTGCTGAGCGCGCTGGTGTGGGCCGGCATCCGCGCTGGCTTGGCGCCCATCCTGCGCCTGCGCCGCGCGGTGGAGGGGCGCGAGCCCGATGACCTGCGACCCATCGAGCTGCACACCGCCCCGGCCGAGCTGCGCTCGCTGGCGTTGGCCATCAACCACCTGTTGGGCGCGGTGCAGCGCAACGTGGAGGGGCAGCGGCGGTTCCTCGCCGATGCCGCGCACCAGTTGCGCACACCCTTGGCGGGCCTGAAGAGCCAGGCCGAATTGGCGCTGGCCGACGCCACCGACCCCGCCCAGCGCGAGCGCTTGCAGCGGGTGGTGGAGGGCGCCAGCCGCAGCGCGCATTTGGTGGTGCAGTTGCTGAGCCTGGCGCGCACCGGTGCCGAAGCGGTGAGCGCGCAAAGCTTTGAGCCCGTGGACGTCGCCCGCTTGGCGCGCGAGTTGACGGTGGAGTGGGTGCCGCGCGCCCTGGCTGCCGGCATCGACCTGGGCTTGGACGAAGCCAGCAGCGATCAGGCGTGGGTACGGGGTCACCCGATCTTGTTGCGCGAGGCGCTGGTCAATGTGTTGGACAACGCCCTGCTGTACGCCGGCCGTGGGGCGATGGTGACCTTGCAGGTGCGTCAGCAAGGCACTGGGGTGCAGATCGACGTGAGCGACACCGGGCCAGGCCTGCCGCCCCACCTGCGTGCGCAGGTGCTGGGTCGTTTCGTGCGTGGCACGCACGAGGGCAGTGGCTGTGGCCTGGGGCTGGCCATCGTGCAAGAGATTGCCGAGCGGCATGGCGGCAGCGTGAGCTTGCATGGCCACGAGCCCCAGGGTCTGCGCGTGCAGATCAACTTGCCAGGGGTCGAGGGCGCGCCCCTGAAGAATTAATGAAGTATTAAGGTAACTACGGGTACCTGAACGAAAACAGCCTCTTTAGGATGCGGCCCGCTAGCGAACATGAACGTTTGCTGAACGCCAGGCCCCGGACCCTGGCGCCACAGCGCCAACCCCGAGGAGACACCGATGAACCCCGTGCGCCAACCCGCACCTTTTTCCGCCCTGCGCGCTTGCGCACCCACCCTGCTCGCGGCCCTGATGGGCTTGGGCGCCACCGCACCCGCACAAGCCCTCGAATGGAGCGGCTACTGGCGTGCCGGCCCTGGCTTGACCACCAACTCGGCCAACCGCGCTTGCTACGGCCTGAACGGCGGCAGCAGCGGCATGAAGTACCGCCTGGGCAACGAGTGCGACATCTACGGTGAGTTCTTGCTCAGCCAGGGCTACAAGAAGGACGGCCTTGAGTACAAGGTCAGCCTGATGACCAACCACTACACGGGCAACACCGACACCGACGGCAAGGGCCTGGCCATCGAGCAGCTGTGGGCCGAGGTGAAGGGCATCGACCTAGCGCCTGAAGCCACCTTCTGGATCGGCAAAGAGCGCGGTCGCCGTGGCGACGTGCACATCGTCGACACCTTCTTCACCGAAATGAAGGGTGTGGGCGCTGGCGTCAAAGGCATCGGCGGCCACTTCGGCGTGGCTTATTACAAGAACGATGACATCCCCAACAAGCCGGGCCACCGCGTCAACGTCGAGTGGATGGGTCTGGACGTCAACGAAGGCGGCAAGCTCAATGCCTGGTTGACCTTCACCAAGGGCCAGTTCAGTGGTGGCAAGGCCGGCCTGGGTGTGTCGGTGCGTCACGACCAAAGCAACCTCTTCGGCACTGGCTTGTCGAACAGCTTGTGGGTGCAGGTGTCGCAAGGCTCGGCCGGCCTGAACAGCAACTTCGGCGACCTCAGTGCCAGCAGCAAAGCCAAAGGCTGGCGCATCGTCGAAACGCTGAACGGCCAAAGCGGCAACATCGGCGGCCAAGCCATGCTGCTGCTGGCCAAGGAGACCGACAGCGCGGGCATCAGCACCACTTCGGCCTCGGTCGGTGGGCGCATCAGCGTGGGCCTGAGCAAGAACTTCAAGCTCGTGACCGAAGCCGGCGTCAGCCAGTACAAGCCCGAGAACGCCGCCACCGCGCGCCTGACCAAGGTCACCATTGCGCCGACGCTGTCGATCGACAACACCTTCTGGTCGCGCCCCGAGCTGCGCCTGTACGTGACGTCGGCCAAGTGGAACAAGGCTGCTGGCAACGTGACCGGCAACCCGGCCTTCGCCAACAAGACTTCGGGCACCAGCGCTGGCGCCCAGGTTGAGTGGTGGTTCTGAGCCTTAACCCAAACCCATGACGTGCTGCGCGCCTCCACCCCGGGGGGCGCTCAGCCGATGATTCCCAGACAGGAGACCCAACCATGTTGAAGAAGACTGCGCTCGTTGCCGGCTTGATGCTGGCGTTTGCGGCCCAAGCCGGTGAGGTGGAAGTGCTGCATTGGTGGACCGCCGGTGGCGAAGCCAAGGCCGCCCAAGGCCTGAAGGCCAGCTTGCAGGCCAAGGGCCACACCTGGAAAGACTTCGCGGTCGCCGGTGGCGGCGGTGATTCGGCGATGACCGTGCTCAAGAGCCGTGTCGTGTCGGGCAACGCCCCGGCTGCTGCCCAAATCAAAGGCCCGTCCATCCAGGAGTGGGCGCGCGAAGGCCTGCTGCAGCCGATGGATGCCGTGGCCAAGGCTGAGAACTGGGATGCACTGCTGCCCAAAGTGGTCAGCGATGTGATGAAGTTCAAGGGCCAGTACGTGGCCGCACCGGTGAACGTGCACCGTGTGAACTGGCTGTGGGCCAATGCCGACTTGCTGAAGAAGGCGAATGTGAAGGCGCCCACGACTTGGGACGAGTTCTTCGTGGCCGCTGAGGCGCTGCGCAAGATCGGCGTGATCCCGCTCGCCCACGGTGGCCAAAACTGGCAAGACTTCACCGTGTTCGAGAGCGTGGCTTTGGGTGTGGGCGGCGCTGACTTCTACAAGAAGGCCTTCGTCCAGCTCGACGCCGCCACGCTGAACAGCCCCACCATGGACCGCGTGCTGCAAACCTTCCGCCGCGTGAAGGCCACCACCGACAAGAACGCCCCCGGCCGCGACTGGAACCTGGCCACCGCGATGGTGATCAAGGGCGAGGCCGGCATGCAGTTGATGGGTGACTGGGCCAAGGGCGAGTTCCTGGCTGCCGGCAAGGCGCCGGGCAAGGACTTCGTCTGCGCCGCTGCCCCCGGTACGGCCAAGAGCTTCACCTTCAACATCGACAGCTTTGCGCTGTTCAAGTTGAAGGACAGCGCGAACCAAGCCGCCCAGCGTGACTTCGCGTCGGCCGTGATGTCGCCCGCGTTCCAGGAAATGTTCAACCTGAACAAGGGCTCGATCCCGGTGCGCACCGACCTCAAGATGGACAAGTTCGACGACTGCGCCAAGCTGAGCAACGCCGACTTCCTGAGCACCGCCAAGAGCGGCAGCCTGGTGCCGTCGATCGCGCACGGCATGGCCGTGCCCTCGTCGGTCGAGGGGGCCATCAAGGACGTGGTGAGCCAGTTCTGGAACAACGACTCGATGACGGTGGCTCAGGCCAAACAGCGCTTGGTCAGCGCCGCCAAGGGCGGCTAAGCCCTGGGGTCGCAGTGGCCCCCGCCTGGGGGCTGCTGCGGCAGGCTTGAGTGGGACGGTGAGGGGGGTGCAGGTGTGCGGCAAACGCCTCCGCCGCGCACCGTGCGGGTGGGCTTGCCCACCAGGTTCATCCGCGCTGGCCTGACCTTGCCTTCCGTCTGTTGAGCGCCGCTGCGGCGGGTCCGATTGGGGCCCGCCGCAGCGGGGCTGTTCTTTGCTGGTCCGAGCATGTCCAAACCGTCTACACCCTGGCTGCCCAAGCTGGTGTTGGCCCCCAGCTTCTTGCTGGCCATGGCCTTCATCTATGGGCTCATTGCCTGGAACGGCTATCTGTCGTTCAGCGCCTCGCGCCTGCTGCCCAACTACGAGTGGGCCGGGCTGGTGCATTACCAAACCCTGTGGGCCAGCGAGCGCTGGTGGCTGGCCCTGCGCAACCTGGCGGTGTTCGGTGGCCTGTTCATCGGCGGCGCCATGGCCTTGGGCCTGTTGATGGCCGTGCTGCTGGACCAAAAGATCCGTGCCGAAGGCGTGCTGCGCACCGTGTTCCTGTACCCGATGGCGTTGTCCTTCATCGTCACCGGCACCGCCTGGAAGTGGATCTTGAACCCTGGCGTGGGGCTGGAAAAGGTGTTCCACGACCTGGGCTTCACAGCGGTGAAGCTGGACTGGTTGATCGACCCCGACAAGGCGATCTACTGCGTGGTCATCGCCGCCATCTGGCAAAGCGCGGGCTTTGTGATGGCGCTGTTCCTGGCCGGCTTGCGAGCCATTGACGAATCCATCATCAAGGCCGCCCAGGTGGACGGCGCGAGCCTGCCGCAGATTTACCGCCGCATCCTCATCCCCAGCCTGCGCCCGGTGTTCTTCTCGACGCTGATGGTGGTGGCCCACCTGGCCATCAAGAGCTTTGACCTGGTGATGGCGCTGACCGCCGGCGGCCCCGGCTACGCGACCGATTTGCCCGCGACCTACATGTACACCATGGCCTTCACGCGCGGCCAAATCGGTTTGGGTGCGGCCAGCGCCACCATGATGCTGGCCACCATCGCTGCCCTGGTGGTGCCTTACCTCTACTCCGAGTTGAGGAACCGCAAATGAAGCTGCA
>CAZAIR010000191.1:0-5963 GCA_964485225.1 uncultured Burkholderiaceae bacterium | reverse complement strand
GACGCTGCCCCCAGGCCAGCGCCCTCGCCCGAGACTTGCGCGTCAGGGCGCAGGCTCTGCCGAGCAGCGATCCGAACCAGACGCTGCTGCTGGCGCGCGCGGACAACGTCGTCAATACGGAGTGCGCGGCCGCGCTGGCCAGCATCGTGAGCAACAACCCGGCACTCGCACCGGAAACGTCGCGCAGCGCCACGATCGGCCTGGTGCTGACACCCGCCCCGCGCTGGCGCCTCGCGGTCGATGGGTGGCTGATCGAAAGGCGCAACGAGATCGGCCTGAAGGACAACCGGGACTTGCTGAACAGCGAGAGCCAGCAGCCCCCAGGCACGGTCAACCGAGCGGGGCTCGACAACGACCGAAGCTTCACCGCAGCCGAGCGCCAGCAGTATGGGGTCACTGCCGGCTCGCTGGTGTCCACGGTCGGCCGCTTCGAGAACATTGCCCGCACCCGTGTGGCCGGCGTCGACCTGCTCGCCCAAGCGGGCACGACCACGCCCTGGGGAAGCGTCGATCTCTCGCTGGACGCCCAGTACCAAAGCGATGTGCGCTTTTGGAGCACGGTGCGCAATGGTTGGGGCGACAACCTCGCAGGCCGCGGCTATCCCCGCTGGAAGTCCACCTTGAGCGCCGTCTTGACGACCCAGCGGTTCACCCACAGCCTGCGCGCCATCACCACGGGCGGCACCACGCTGCAAGGGGACTTCTTCGACAACACCTACACACCCGAAGCGTGCGCGGCACAAGGCTACAGCGAAGGCCAGTGCCGGGTGGCGAGCTTCACGCGATGGGACTATGCCGTCGAGTTCCGCCCGAACCGGGCCATGACGCTGAGTGCCAGCATCTACAACGTCTTCGAGCGAAGAAAGGGCATTGGCGTCGCGAGCTGGTTGAACGGGGGAGGTATCCTGCCCCCAACGAGCGAAGATCCCATGGGCAGGATGCTGCGTGTCACGCTGGAGTACCGGTGGCAGTAGCACGGAAGCCCTTGGCCGGAGGTGCCCAGCCTTTGATGTAGCCGATGTTCGCCCGCTATGCCCTGATTGGCATGTTCTGGTGGGTGGGTCAGTCGCTGGCCCTGGCCGCAGACCCACCCGATCCTGTGCTCACAGCCGCGCGCGAAGCAGTCGACATGGCCAAGCGCCTGGAACGCGTCGCGTGCGCTGCGTTGGTTGATTCGGTCGCCACCCAGGCCCTGCAAGCCCCGCCCACGTCTGCGTTGGCATGGGCACAGGCACGGGTGGCGTGTCCTCCGTTGGAATACTTCGGCCTGGGGCCGCAGGCGCGGGTTCCGATCGAGCAAGTCGTGTTGACCTACGCGCCGATCATCGGCTTGCTCGATGCATCGGCCGACCCCACACCGGAGGTGGCGACCACGGCGATGCAGTTGCGCACGCAGTTCTGGCATTCACTGCGGATGAACGGTGCGGCCGAACGGGCGAGCACAGAGGAGCGGTTGGCCATCGAACCCTTGCTCGATCGACTGCGCATGGCGCCGGGCGACGCCCTCGCCGACGCCGCGCTACAGCAATGGGCACGCAGCCAATACGGCAACGCCTCTCGACAAGTGGCGCTGCGCGGCTGGTTGAACCAGGTCCAGGCCACGCTGGGCGACGGGCACCCGCTGCAGCTGCGCCTTTTGGCAGCGTCCGCCTTCGCCAATCGCATACTCGGGCGTCCCACCGAGGCGCTTGCAGATGCCGAAGTCCTGAACAGCCTGGTGCAGGCCCATCAGGCAAAAGACACCCGCTGGAGAATGTCGGCTGCCTCCGAGTACGGCTTGGCGCTGGCCGACAACGGCCGCCTTGCGGAGGCGATGGACCAACTGCTGGTGTGGCAGGCCCTCGAGCAGCAGCAAGTGCCGCCGCGCTACGACAGCCAGATGCGCCTGAACTACAACCTGGCGAGTCTTGCCTATGAGATCGGCGATGACGACGCTGCGGTGCGCCATGCGGAAGAGTCCGTTCGGCTATCGACCTTGATTGGCGACGAGCGCAACGCCAACGAGTCCCGGGCCGCGGAACTGAGCAAAGCCCAGGCCAAACTGCGCCGGGGTGACCGCGATGCAGTGCCGTTCACGCAAGGATTGTTCAGGCGCATGAGCGTCACCGACATCGGCGCCTCGTCTACCTTGTTTGCACTGGGCCGCACAGCCGAGCGAACAGGCGATGACGCGGCCATGCGCTGGGCACACGAGTCGATCGAGGCCTACTCGCGCGTGCGCTGGGATCCCTTGCATGCCGAACGGCCGATGTTGCCGCTCATGGCCTCGAAACTCAAGCCGCCGGGCAGTGAGGCGCGCCGGCAGCATTTGCTTCGTGCCGCCAGCATCGGTCTGGCCGGCCGCAGCGGTGGCCTCGAAGCCTTGACCTGGTTTGCGCTGGGCGACGAACGCGCCGACAACCACCCAGACCAGGCGATCTGGCTCTACAAGCGTGGCGCCAATGTGCTGCAGCGCCTGCGCCAAGGCCTGGATCAGGACGACGCTGCGGCACAGCGGCTCTGGCTCGCCGACCACGAAGCGTCGCTGCGTCGACTGGTGGGGCTGCTCATCGACCGCGGCCGTTTGGTCGAGGCGCAACAAGCGCTGCGGGTGCTGAGAGACGAAGAATTGCGCGAGTACCAGCGTCGATCGAGGGGGCCGCGCCCGCCACCTTCTCCGACGCCCGTGGTGCTGACGCCGACTGAGCGCCAACTCGACGCTGAACTCGAACCCATCGCCACGGGTGTGCGGGCCGAGTTACCCGCCGCAGACGCCCGAGCCGACGCCGAACCCGACTTTCGCAAGCGGACTGCTCAGCAGGATGCCCAGGTCGAGGCCGTCCTCGTCGGCGCTGAAAACCAACTCAGGACCTTGTTGGCGAAGCCGATGCCGCTCGCCGAGGTGAGGCCCGTCGACCCTTTGCAAGCCGAGCTGGCGCCGTTGCCGACCAGCCATGCTCGGGTGATGTACTTCATGCAGAACGATGGGCTGCTGATCGCCGTGCAACGCGGCCACCACTGGCATCGGGTGAACGTGCCGGTGACGCGCGTGGAGTTGGCAAGGCAGGTGCACGCCCTGAGGCTCGGCTTGGCGACACCGGGCGGGAGCGCCAAGGCGCCCGCGCAACAACTCTACCGTTGGCTGCTGGCGCCTGCGAAACGCCACCTCGGAAGAGTGACGCACGTTCGCCTGCTGCTGGACGGTGTTCTGCGGCTGGTTCCCTTCGCGGCGCTGTATGACGGCACGCAATGGGCGGGCGAGCGATGGGTCTTCCAGATTGACGCCAGCCGCACCACGGCGACCGAACCACCGCGGTCACGGCAATCCGTGGTGCTGGCACTGGGCCGAACCGCAGGCGACAAAGACCATGCGGCGCTCCCGGCCGTGCGCGACGAACTGGAAGCGCTGGCATCGATCAGCCCGGACGTGCGCACCGTGATCGGTGAGTCGTTCTCGGCCAAGGCTCTCGCCACAGGCTTGGCGTCCTCACCGTCGGTGGTGCACTTGGCCAGCCATTTCGTGCTGACCGGCGCTGCGGAAGAAGACGCCTACCTGCTGCTGGGCGATGGTGAACGCATGCCCCTTTCGCGGCTGCGGGCTCTGCCCTGGCAGGGCGTGCACCTGGCGGTGCTGTCGGCGTGTGACACCGGTGTGGCCCACCCCGCGAGCGACGGCCGCCAGGCCGAGGGCTTGGCCGCAGCGCTGAAGCAAGCCGGCGCAGCCAACGTTCTGGCCACGCTGTGGCCCATCACCGACGGCAGCACCGCGATGTGGATGCGCAGCTTCTATCAGCCATGGAAGCGCAAAGGTCTCCGCGCGCTGCCCTCAGCCGACTGGGTGGCGCGGGTGCAGCGCGAGTGGCTGAAAACCCACGCCGGCACGGCGCTGGCGCATCCGCACCATTGGGCGGGGTTTGTGTGGATGGCGGGGCGGTGAGCCTGGTGCCTGGTGTCGTCGGCGGTCTTGCCTTCGAGGCAGGCCGAGCGCCGAGCTCACCGAGCCCGGATTCTTCAAGACGGCAAGGGGAGACTCCCGGCACAGCATACGGAGTGATCGCGCCATCGGCCTCCTGAGTTTCGGGCTGATGCCGCATCTACCGTGAGTGGGCCGTTCTGGCCCTTTCACGGAGACGGCTGATGCGACGATTGATCTACCCCTTTGCTGCCTGCATGGTGCTTACCCTGTTGGCGTCCTGTGCGGCCCCTGGTGGCTCGGGGTCCACCAATGCACCGGGGGGCCCGGACCCCAACTACGACGCAGCAGGCAAGCAGCGTGCGGTCAAGGTGACGCAGACCGCCCGGGGCGCGCAAATCACGATCGACGACCGGGTGTTGTTTGACTTTGGAAAGGCTGTCGTCAAGCCGGAAGGTTTGGTGCTCTTTGAGCGTGTGGCCGATCTGCTCAACAAGACGACCGCCCACAAGGTGCTCGTTGAAGGCCACACCGACAACGTCGGAACACCTGCATCCAACATGTTGCTGTCGGAGCAGCGCGCGGCGGCCGTGAAGCAGGGACTGGTCGCCAAAGGTGTACCGGCCACCCGTATCGAGGCCAAAGGCCTCGGTCTGACCCAGCCCGTGGCGGACAACAACACTGCCGAAGGCCGCCAGGCAAACCGGCGGGCCGAGATCATTGTGTTGGGGGAAACGGTAGAAAAGATCACCGGCAGCAGTTCCCCGACCGCGGCGGCATCCCTTGGTGACCAGCTTGCATCGGGGCTGGATCGCTTTCTGAAGAATGCTGGTGAGTTCATCACCAACGTCTTCGGCGGCAGCAAGAAGGAATGACAAGGCAGGGCTCCCTCAACATCATCCGCCCGCCTTGGCGAGGCTGGGCCTTGTCAGCGGCGAGTTGGCTGTGGCTGCCCTCCGCCTTGGCCGAAGACGTCCCGCAGGCGTCAGCGCCTGCCGCCAGTGCAGCGCCTGCGGCAACAGCGGCGAGTGAAGACGTGGTGACGGTGGAGGCCGATGCCTCGCGCGCGCTGCTGCGGCGCTTTCGAGCGGAGAATCCAGGCGCACGCGAGCACCTGCTGCGCATGCTGCCCAACGCCTACGAAGGCAGTGAAGCCCAGGCTGGACTGCGCCTTGAGCGTGTGTGGGTCGGCGCGACGGGCACGCTGCTTGAGATCGTTGGACTGGCACGCCCAGGCAATCAAGCCTACAGCGCGGTGATCCGGGCGAACACCTTCCGCTTGCGCGAGCGCGCTGGAGCACTGCGTGCCCTGATTTTCCACGAGGGTGTGCAGGAACTGCGTGATCGCCGAGGCGGGTCAGCGCTGTTGGTGCGGCCCGGCGACACCTTCTATGCCTGGCTCGAACCTGTCGACGACCTGGCGCCGTTCACGATCGAACATGCCGGCCCCGACGGCCGTGCAACGATCTACTTCGAGAACGTCGACCCGCGCTTCCGTGAGCGCTACGCCCAGGCCTGTGCAAAGGCCACGACGCCCGAAGCCATGAAGGACTTCATCGTCGAGTTCGCCCAGGCGGACCCGGACAAGCGAGTGCCCGAAGTTTTTTCCAAATTGATCGGCTTGATGCGCGCGCGCAATACCTTCGAGGGCTACTACAACGCCTACTTGCTGCTGCAAGATCCACGCGATGCCACGCAGGCTCAGAAGCTCGCCCGCACCGACGAACACCGCAAGATGATCGAGCACATGGCGATCACCACCCTGGTGGACAAGAACAGGTTGTTCAGGTTCGACTTCTCGCTCGCTGCAAGCGCCACCGACAGCCGAACCGAAGAGCCATCCAGATCCTTCTTTGGGTTCTTGTCCGGCAAAGATGTGATCCGCTATGCGGACCGACGCATAGGCGGGCAACTGTCGGTGTCGGTCGAGCCCGGCGGGCCCATCAAGCTCAGGCATGGCGACTACCGGCTCACGTTTGCTTTGACTGTCACAGCACCTGCACGCAAGCAAGCCAAGGGGCTGTTCGTCGGGCCGCAAGGCGACTACACCGAGCGGCTCACCGCACGCACG
>CAZAIR010000190.1:0-5968 GCA_964485225.1 uncultured Burkholderiaceae bacterium | reverse complement strand
TCGAACATCTGCGCCTTGCTGGCGAAGTGGCGGTACAGCGCGGCTTCGCTCAGGCCCAAACGCTCGGCCAGCGCGGCGGTGGTCACGCGCTCGCCGCTTTCGAGCATCTGTGCCAAGGTTTGCAGGATCTGCACCCGGCGCTCGCCAGGCGCCAGCCGTGCTCGGGCTGCTGCCGGTTCGGTCATGGTTGGCGTCCGCTCGGTCGGGACACAAAGGGCATCATTTGCTGCGGATCATGGTGCCGTAGGCTTGGTCGCTCAGCACCTCCAGCAGCAGCGCGTGCGGCACGCGGCCGTCAATGATGTGCACAGCACGCACGCCGGCACGGGCGGCGTCCAGTGCGGAGGCGATCTTGGGCAGCATGCCGCCGCTCAAAGTGCCGTCGGCAAACATCTCGTCGATCTGGCGCGCGCTCAGGTCGGTCAGCAGCTTGCCTTCTTTGTCCAGCACGCCGGGCGTGTTGGTCAGCATCACCAGCTTCTCGGCCTTGAGCACTTCGGCCAACTTGCCGGCCACCACATCGGCGTTGATGTTGTAGCTCTCGTTGTGCTTGCCAAAGCCCAGCGGCGAGATGACGGGGATGAAGGCGTCGTCTTGCAGCGCCTTGACCACGCTGGGGTCGATCGATTCGATGTCGCCCACTTGGCCGACATCGTGCTCCACGGTGGCGTCCTTTTGGTCGACGAGCTTGAGCTTCTTGGCGCGGATCATGGCGCCGTCTTTGCCGGTCAAGCCCACGGCCTTGCCGCCAGCTTGGTTGATGAGGCCCACGATTTCCTGCTGCACCTCACCGGCCAGCACCCACTCGACGATGCCCATGGTCTCTTCGTCGGTGACGCGCATGCCTTGGATGAAGGTGCCCTTCTTGCCCAGTTTGTTGAGCGCGTTCTCGATCTGCGGCCCGCCGCCATGCACCACCACCGGGTTCAGGCCCACCAGCTTCAGCAGCACCACGTCTTCAGCAAAGTCTTGCTGCAACGACGGGTCGGTCATGGCGTTGCCACCGTACTTGATGACGATGGTTTTGCCGTGGAAGCGCTGGATGTAGGGCAGCGCTTGGCTGAGGATTTCCGCCTTGTCGCGCGGGGCAATGTGGCTGATGTCGGGGGCTTGCACGGCAGGGCCTCGGGCTTCGATGGAAAGGATGGCGACGATTCTAGGGACGGCCCGCCTTCGGCCTCGACGAAGCGACACGGGCTTCGACCGACGTCACCGCAGAATCCGGCCCCATGAAAGCTGTGCTCCAACGCGTCCAAGAAGCCACCGTGCGGGTGGCGGGTGAGCCCGTGGGCGCCATTGGTGTGGGCTTGCTGGTGCTGGTGTGCGCTGAGCCCAACGACACCCCCGACACCGGCCGACGCCTGCTGGCCAAGTTGCTCAAGCTGCGCGTGTTCGCCGATGACAGCGGCAAGATGAACCGCAGCCTGGTGGATGTGGGCGGAGGGCTGTTGCTGGTCAGCCAGTTCACCTTGGCGGCCGACTGCAGCAGCGGCACCCGCCCCGGCTTCAGCGCTGCGGCGGCGCCCGCGCTGGCACGCGAGCTGTTTCAGGGGCTGGTGGCCGATGCCCGCACCCTGCACCCGCAGGTGGCTTGCGGCGTGTTCGGGGCCGACATGCAGGTCAGCCTGGTGAACGACGGCCCAGTCACCATCCCGCTGGACATCAGCTGACCATGAAGCCCGACGACCTGGAGAAGCTACTGACACAGATCATGCCCTTCGGCAAGCACCAGGGCACCTTGCTGGCCGATTTGCCCGGCAACTACCTGAATTGGTTCGCCCGCGAAGGCTTCCCGAAAGGCGAGCTGGGCCGGCTGCTGGCGCTGGCGCACGAGATCGACCACAACGGGCTGAGCGAGCTGCTGACGCCCCTGCGCCGAATCCGGCGCTGAGGCGCCAAGAAAAAAGGGGCCCGAAGACCCCTTGCTTGCTGATGCCGGAACCCGGCTTCAGTCAGCGTACTGGCCGGCAGCGCGAATGATCGGCGTCCACTTGGCGATCTCGGCCTCGACGAACTTCTTGTGCTCGGCGGGGTTGACGCGGGCGTCGCTCACGATGGTGGCGGCCAGTGCTTCTTGGCTCTTCTCAAAGGCTGGGTCCTTCAGCGCCACCTTCAGGGCGGCATTGATCTTGTCCAGCACCGCCTTCGGCGTGCCCTTCGGCGCGTACAGGCCGTGCCATACCGTCACGTTGAAGCCCTTCACGCCCGACTCATCCAAGGTCGGCAACTTGGCCAAGGCCGGGGTCGTCAAGCGCTTGCTGGACGTCACGGCATAGGCCTTCACCGCACCGCCCGCGATCTGGCTGGTGGTGTTGGTGGTTTGGTCGCACATCAGGTCGACCTGGTTGCCCACCAGGGCCTGCATGGCGGGCGCCGTACCTTGGTAGGGGATGGTGAGCAAGTCGAGCTTGATCGAGCTCATGTAGAGCAAGCCGCACAGGTGCGAGGCCGAGCCGATACCGGCGTTGGCCAGGTTCACCTTGTCGCGGTTCGCGGTCAGCCACTGCACCAGCTCGGTGTAGTTGTTGGCCGGGAGGCCAGGGCGGCCGATGAGGGTCATCGGCACCTCGTTGATCAGGCCCAGGTACTCGAAGTCTTCCAGCGGCTTGAACGACAGGTTGCGGTACAGGCCCGGCGCCGTGGCCAAACCGATGTGGTGCAGCAGCAGCGTGTGGCCGTCAGCCGGAGACTTGGCCACCTTGGCCGCGCCGCGTGTGCCACCAGCACCACCTTGAGCGTCCACCACCACGGTGCCGTTCAAGGGCTTGCGCAGCGCTTCGGCCAGGTCCATGGCCACCTTGTGGGTGGGCCCACCGGCGGAGAACGGAACCACGATGGTGATGGGCTGGCTTGGGAAGGTGTTGGCCATGGCGGTGCTGGCCGCAAAGGGCAACGCGAGAGCCGTCAAGGCAAAGCGCAAACGCATGAAGGTCATGGGTGTCTCCGGGGTTGTTGTGAGGTCGGCCGACCGATCCTAGATTTGTGTCCATCGATTGCAATCGGTAGTCGCGAGAATCCGCACGGTCAGCAGGGCGGTGTGCACTGCCGATCCGACTTTCAACCAGGAACACGCCATGCGCACAGCCCGTGCCACCGTTGCCCGCAAGAAGGCTTTAGCCTGTGCAGTGCCCTTGGTGTCGCTGGTGATCTTGGCGGAGACCGAAGCCCTGCGCCAGTCAGTGGATGCGCTGAAGCCCTCGACCCCGCCGGCGATGCAAGCGCTGGCACAAGTGATCGATGCAGGCCTGGGGGAATTCAGGCTCGCAGCCACCCCCACCCTGCCCTGGGGTGTGCCCTCCGCAGAATGCCTAGAAGAGCCAGCGCAGCGCTGGAGTGACTGGGTAAGCCACTTTGTGCTGCACCGTGAAGACCGCTAGACCCGCCGTGACCGTCTCCGACTCTGTGCCCACCCCTAACCCTGCTGGCGCCAAACAGCTGGGGGCCACTCGGCGTTTGCTGCACCGTCTGCTGGACAGCTGGCGTCTGGTGTTGGCCGTGTTGGCCCCGGCCTTGGTGCTGATGTGGGTGCAATTGGCCAGCCTGTACGGTTCCCAGCCCACACAGACGCTGTCGGTGTCGCTGGCGCGCGTGATGGAAGACGGTTCCCTCAGCCCGCCTGCTGCGCTGGCCAGTGCGCCGGTGCGGCACCTGCCGTTGACGCGCGTGGACCCCGACGGCGAAGCGCTATGGCTGCAGCTGGCGCTGCCCCGCCCGGAGCGCAACGATGAGATCTGGGGCCTGCACTTCAGCTACCGACCGGCTGTGCGCGTGTACCTGAACGGCGCGCTGCTGGCCGACACCGATCCGGGTGCCTACATCAAAGGCAGCGGTCAAAAAGGCCAGTTCGTGTTGGGCCAACGTGATCTGAAGCTGACCCTGCCCGCAGGCGCTTTGCTGGCCGAACAGCCGCAGCTGCAGGTGCGTCTGGCCGCACCAGGCACCCACCTCGCCACGCTCAGCCCCGTGTTGGTCGGCCCTGTCCATCTCTTGCAAACACAAGGCAACAGTGCCGAGAGCTGGGCTTGGCTTCGGGCCATCACCGCGGGGGCAGGCGTGTTGGTGGCGATGTTCCTGGGCCTGGTGGCCTGGGTGCGACGCGAAGAGCCGCTGTATGCGCTGAGCGCGGCCCATGTGGCCTTGTTGGCCCTGCTGCTAATGCCCTACGTGCTGCCGTCGCAGCCCCTGCCCTCACCCTGGTGGCGCATGCTGCTGGATGCGGCCGACCTGATTGCCAAGGCGCTGCTGCTGGTGCTGATGGCGCGCTGGGTTGGCGTGTGGGGCCCGGGCCTGCAGCGGGCATTGCTGGTGCTGCTGGCCATCGGCTTGCCCTGGGATGCCTGGGCGGCGTGGCACAACCTGAGTTGGAGCAACTTCAGCCACCCTTGGCCGTGGTGGGCACTGGGCAGCCGTGCGCTGCTGCTGGGTGGCGCCTTGGCCTTGGCCTTGGCTGCCTTGCTGCGGCGGCACCACTTCGCGGCCTGGGGCAACGCAGTCCTGGTCAGCTTGTCGGTCCTCACCTGGACCTGGGTCAGCTTGGCTTCGTTGGTGTTCCGGGTGCCGGTGGTCGACAGCAACGCGCTGGCCCACGCCGGTTGGGTGGTGTGGGTGGCACTGCTGCTGCAACGCCATTTTGTGGATGGCGCCCGCCGCGATGCCGGCCTGCGCCAGCACCTGGCCCAAGAGCTGGCGCAGCGCAGCGCAGCGCTGGAGGCGGCCCATGCGGCGCGGGCCAAAGCCGAACGCGAGCAAGCCGCCGCCGAGCAGCGCCAACAACTGCTGCAAGACCTGCACGATGGCCTGGGCGCAAGGCTGCTGACAGTGAAGCTGCAAGCCGGCTCACTGAGCCCCGAGGCACTGGTCAAAGAACTGGACGCCTGCCTGCTGGAGATGCGCCTGTCGGTCGACTCCTTGACCGAAACGCGGGGCGACCTCGGCGTGCTGTTGGGCAACTGGCGCCACCGTGTCAGCAAACTGCTGCAGCATGCCGGGCTGGAGATGGACTGGCGCGTGATCCACGCCCCCGAGCTCTCGTGCCTGCGCGGCAACGGCGCGCTGGAGCTGGTGCGTTGGCTGCAAGAAGCGCTGAGCAACACCCTGCGCCACGCGGAGGCCAAGCGCCTCATCGTGGCCACTGAGGTGGATGCGAAACACATCACTTTGTGGTGGGTCGATGACGGCGTGGGCCTCAGCCCAACGGCCCACACCGGCAACGGCCGCGCCAGCTTGGCCGCGCGGGCCCAGCGCATGGGGGGCAGTCTGCAAATCATCAGCCCCGCGCCGCGCATGCAGCTGCAAGAAGGTGTGGGAACGGCACTGGCGCTGCGCCTGCCGCTGCACTGAAACGGGCGCTGCTCAGTCCTCGTCAGTCCAGCGGTTCAAGCGCAGTTTGATGTCGTCGAGCAGTTTGCGCTGGTCGGCACCGCTGCGCAGGGTGCGCAGGTCCCAGTCGGGCGATCGGCGCAGCTTGCGGGCCAGACGGATGGCGATGCCACCCGCTTGCAGCTCGAACTCCAACGCCCGCAGGCCCTTCAGCTCGAACCCGCCGCTGCGCTCGGTCAAGCCCAGCTCCCGCAGCGCCCGCTTGAGCTGCACCAGCGAGGTCTCGGCATTGAAGGGGGGTGGCGCGAAGCCCCAGCTTTCATCGGTCATACAGCAAGCCCACCACGGGCAGTTGGATCAGCACGGCCTGTGCCCACCGAAGTTTGCCCTGCGGCGGGGCGGCTCACAATGAAGGCGATCCCACTGTTGACCGTGACCCCGCGCGTGAACGCCCGCCCCCTGTTGCCCATGCCCGCACCATGCTGCGCCTGAAGAAGGCCCGGCGCTTGGCCTGGGCTGCTGGCGCGCTGATCTGGGCCCTGGTGGCCATCGGCCTGGCTTGGCCGCAACCGCGCACCGACTTGGCCGTGGCCGCCTTGGCACTTGTCACCGCCACGAGCTTCAGCGCGCTGTGTTGGACTCTGCCCGC
>CAZAIR010000189.1:0-5996 GCA_964485225.1 uncultured Burkholderiaceae bacterium | reverse complement strand
CCCGACCGCATCATCGTGGGTGCCGACGACGAGCAAGCCTTGTTGCTGATGCGGGCGCTGTACGCCCCCTTCAACCGCACGCAAGACCGGCTGATGGTGATGAACCTGCGCAGCGCCGAGTTCACCAAATACGCCGCCAACGCCATGCTGGCCACGCGCATCAGTTTCATGAACGAGCTGGCCCGCTTGGCCGAGGTGCTGGGTGCGGACATCGAGGAGGTGCGACGCGGCATCGGTTCAGACCCGCGTATCGGCTACCAGTTCCTGTACCCCGGCGTCGGGTACGGAGGATCTTGCTTCCCGAAGGACGTGAAAGCGCTGGTGCACGCCGGTCAAAAGGCAGGCATCACCCTGCAGGTATTGACCGCTGTCGAGGCGGCCAATGAGCGCCAAAAACACGTGCTGGTGGACAAGGTCACCGCGCGCTTTGGTCATGATTTGAAGGGCCGTCACTTCGCACTGTGGGGTCTGGCCTTCAAGCCCAACACCGACGACATGCGCGAGGCCCCATCCATCGTGATCGTGCGCGAGTTGCTGGCCCGCGGCGCCACCGTGGCCGCCTACGACCCCGTTGCCATGACCGAAGCTCGCCACCAGCTGGGCGACACCGTGCGCTACGCCACCAGCGCCGCCGACGCCCTGCAAGGCGCCGATGCGCTGCTCATCGTGACCGAGTGGAAAGAGTTCCGCACGCCCGACTTCGACGGCATCAAGGCCAGCCTCAAGTCGCCCGTGGTGTTCGACGGGCGCAACCTGTTCGACCCGGCGCTGATGCGCCAGTTCGGCATCGAGCACCACGGCATCGGCCGTGGCGGCGTTTAGGGCCGATTAACACGACGGGGGGCCGCACGAAAGTGCCTATTGGGGCGGCAGGCAAGGCGCGTTGTGCAGCCCAGGCTCACGCCTGGGCAAGTCGCGCAACGCCGCATGGCGCCCCAACAGGCAGTTTCCCTTTGGGTTGCCACCAGAAACGCGCTGGCGTCCCGTCGCGTTAACAGGTCCTAGACCAGCCGCTCAGCCAGCAGGCTGACGATGCGCTGGGCGGCTTGGCCGTCCCACAGCGCTGGGCGGCGGCCGCGCTTGCCGCCGTGCTGGATCACGTCCAGGCAGTCCGCAACCACGGCATCAGGCTCGGTGCCCGCCAGCACGTTGCTGCCTTCATCGACGGTGATCGGGCGCTCGGTGTTGTCACGCATGGTCACGCACGGCACGCCCAGCGCGGTGGTCTCTTCTTGCAGACCGCCGCTGTCGCTCAGCACCAAAGCGGCGTCTTTCCACAGGTGCAGGAAGCTCATGTAGGGCTGCGGGCCCATCAAGGTCACGTTGGGGCCGAGGTCGATGCCGGCGGCCTCCAGGTTCTTGCGGGTGCGCGGGTGCACCGCAAAGGCAATGGGCAGGTGCTCACCCACGCGGCGGAGCACGCCGGCGACGCGGCGCAGGTTGGCTTCGCCGTCCACATTACTGGGTCTGTGCAGGGTCACCGCCACATACCGAGGGTGCGCGCGCTTGAAAGCATCGGTCTCGAAGCCGCTGGTGTCCATAGTCTTGAGCTTCTCGGCCTGGAACAGCACGTTGTCCACCATCACGTGACCGACATCGAACACCACGCTGTCGGGCTTGCCTTCGCGCTTCAAGTGCGCGCTGCCGCTGGGCTCGGTGACAAAGAACCAATCGGTGATGGCGTCGGTCACCAATCGGTTGATCTCCTCGGGCATGGCCATGTCAAAGCTGCGCAATCCAGCCTCCACGTGGGCCACGGGCACACCGGCCTTCTTCGCCACGATGGCGCAGGCCAAGGTGCTGTTCACATCCCCCACCACCAAGCAACAGGCCGGCTTTTCTTGGGCGATGAGTTGCTCGTAGGCGAGCATGATCTTGCCGGTTTGCTCGGCATGGCTGCCACCGCCGCACCCTAAGCGCACATCGGGCTGCGGGATGCCGAGTTCCTCGAAGAAGACCTCGTTCATTTCGCGGTCGAAGTGCTGGCCGGTATGCACCAACTTGAAGGCCAGGCGGCCATCGGCCTGCAGTGCGCGCACCAGGGGCGCAATCTTCATGAAGTTGGGGCGCGCGCCAGCGACGAGGTGAATGAGAGCTTGTGTCATGAGGCGAATTCTCGCCTGCGAGAATCACGGCCCTTTCCCAGTCAGACCCTCCCATGAAAGTACTCGTCACCGGTGCAGCCGGATTCATCGGTATGCACGTCAGCCAAATTCTTTTGGCGCGAGGCGACGAGGTGGTGGGGCTGGACAACCTCAACAGCTACTACGACCCACAGCTCAAGCTCGACCGCTTGGCGTGCCTGACTGACCAGCCAGGCTTTCGGTTTGTAAAGCTCAATGTGGAAGACAGGGATGGCATGGCGGCACTGTTTGCCGCCGAGCGGTTCGACCGCGTGGTTCACTTGGCCGCGCAAGCCGGGGTGCGTTATTCGCTCACCAACCCGCAGGCTTACATCGACTCCAACATCCAGGGCTTCATGAACGTCTTGGAAGGCTGCCGGCACAGCGCGGTGCAGCACTTGGTCTACGCCAGCAGCTCCAGCGTGTACGGCGGCAACACCCAGTTGCCCTTCAGTGAACACCATGGCGTGGACCACCCGGTGAGCCTGTATGCCGCCACCAAGAAGGCCAATGAGCTGATGGCCCACACCTACAGCCACCTGTTCCGGATGCCCACCACGGGCCTGCGCTTCTTCACGGTGTACGGCCCATGGGGCCGTCCGGACATGGCTTTGTTCCTCTTCACGAAAGCCATCTTGCAGGGCGAGCCCATCAACGTGTTCAACCACGGTCAGATGGTGCGCGACTTCACCTACATCGACGACATCGCCGAAGGCGTGGTGCGGGTGCTGGACCGCCCGGCCGAGGTCGACCCCGAATACGACCCGGTGCAGGCCGACCCGGCGCGCTCGAACGCGCCTTACCGGATCTTCAACATCGGCAACCACGACCCCGTGACGCTGATGCAGTTCATCGAAGCCATCGAAGACGCGACCGGCCTGAAAGCCAACAAGAATTTCATGCCGCTGCAGGCGGGGGACGTGCCGGCCACCCATGCCAACGTTGACGAGTTGCAGCAGTGGACCGGCTTCAAGCCCACCATGCCTGTGGCCGAAGGGATCCGCAACTTTGTGGGCTGGTACCGGGACTACTTCAAGGTCTGAGCACGAAGCATCGTCCAACTGAAAGGGGCCTCGCGGCCCCTTGTCGTTATCAGGCGCCCATCCAGCGCCGGAGGCCCTCGGCCCCCAACAACCACAAGCCCACGCCAAACGCCGTTGCGTAGGCAGTGGCCAACACCGCTGCGACCGCTGACAGCATCACCGCCAGCCCATCGCGGAACGCCAAACCGAGGCCCAGCAACACCATGGACACGGCCGGCAGCACGTTGCCCAGTGGCAAGGGCAAGATGATCAGGAAGCCCATGAACGCCACCTTGGGCGCCAACCAACTGCGGGCGCCGGGCTGCGCCAGATGGGCCAAACGCTCGCGAGAGAAGCGCGAGGCCAAGTCGTAAAAGCGCGCCAAGGTGCCCAAGATTTTGTGCGCCACGCTGCGCGAGAGTTCCAGTTGGGCCACGCGTGTGGGCAATGCCACCACGTGCTGACCACGCCACAAGGCCGCTGCAAGGGCCAACAGCCCAAAGCCGAGTACCGAGCCGACACCCGCGATGGGCAGCACACAGGGCACCGACAACAGCACCAACAAGGTGCCGATGGCCGATGGGCCATGGGCATCGGCCAAGTGGCTAAGGGCCACACGGTCGGCCTGCAACTCGTCGGCTGCTCGGCGTAGGCGTTGGTGGATGGTGTCGGTCATGTCCGGCATTCGGTTCGGGAAAGTGCTGATTGTCCAGCGCTTGTCAAAGTCCTGGCGTTAAGAAGTCCATCAACTTGAGCGGGTGTACCGCGTGGCGGGCCAACACAAGGCAGCCAAAGCGGCCATCAGCCACATCGGCGCTGCGGCACCCCCAAAGCTGGCCACCGTGCCGAAGGCCAAGGGCATCAGCACCCCGGTGCCGTTGGTGGCCAACATGCGCATGCCCAAGGCCTGGCCGTGGCGCTCGAACGGCGTGGCATGCGTCATCGCGGCCAACATGGTGGGCTGCACACTGCCTAGGGCAAGGCCCACGACAAAGCTACCGATGGCCATGCCAGCAGCACCGGGCAACCAAGCGTAGATGGCAAACACGGCCGCGGTGGTGACCAGCGCAGCGCGCAGCGCGCTGCGGTCGCTGAAGCGGCCGGCGTAACGCACGATGAGCAGGCGCACCCCCATCGAGCCCAAGGCGAAGGCGCCCAGCAGCAGGCCGATGCTGGAAGCCGACAGTTCCCGCGCATGGCCCAACACGGGCACCACCAGGCTGTGCGCATCCCAGGAAACGGCGAACAGCACGTTCAGCAGCAGCAGCACGCGAAACGGGCGTAAGCGCAGCAGGTCCCAAGCAGGCATCAGGCTGGTGCTGCGCTGCTGGGCGGGCCAGGGTGTGGCGCGGTAGGCGCGCAGCAGCACCAAACCCAGGGGCGCCAGCAGCACCGCCAAGAACAAGCTGCTACGGAACCCCAAGTGATCGATCACCAAGCCGGCCAGCACCGGCGAAGCGGCATTGGACAGGGCCGGCCCCATCGCCGTCCAGGAATAGAGCGCCTGCGCCGGCACGCCTCCCCCTTCCTGCGCTTGCGCCATCAGCGCCACTTCCCGCTGGATGGCCACCGCCGCCAGTGCCAACGCCGCGCCGGTGCCCAAGGCAGCGGCGGCCAGCGTGGGCACGCTGGGCCACACCCAGGCTGCCGCCGTGCCGGCCAAGGCACAAACCGTACCGCCCAACAGGGGGCGCCAGATGCCATAACGATCGGCCCAGGCACCACTGGGTGCACCCAGCAAAGCTGGGGTGACCGACACCAAGGCCAACATGATGCCCACCACCATCGCGCTGTAGCCGTTCTGTAGCAACCACAGCGTGCTCGTTACCCGAGCCACCGCCATGCACGCGTGCAGGCCCATCAGGGCGCTGACCAGGCGCACGAAGCCAGCAGGCAAGCTGGCCTTGGAGTCGCTCAAGTCTCGCCCTCTTCGGCTGCGGCTTCCAGCTTCAGCAGGCCGGCCACGTCTTGCTCAGGCAGTGACTCCACGCCCTTGAGGCGTCGTGTCATGGCGCGTGTGCGCACCTCGGCCTCGTCAATGGTGTTGGAGGCTTCTTGCAGCTTCTTCTTGGTCTTGGCCAGCACGTCGCCGAACTTGCCGAACTCGGTCTTGACAGCACCCAGCACCGCCCACACCTCGCTGCTGCGCTTCTCCAGCGCCAGCGTGCGAAAGCCCATCTGCAAGCTGCCCAGGGTGGCCAGCAAGGTGGTGGGCCCGGTCAACATCACCTTGTGCTCCCGCTGCAGGGCTTCAAACAAACCCGGGCGGCGCAGGCACTCGGCATACAGGCCTTCGGTGGGCACGAACAGCAGCGCGAAGTCGGTGGTGTGCGGCGGCGCCAGGTACTTGGTGGCAATGCTCTTGGCCTCCAGCCGCAAGCGCGCCTCCAGGGCGCGGCCGGCGGCTTCGGCAGCCAGGGCATCGGCGCGCTCTTGGGCGTCCAGCAAACGTTCGTAGTCTTCGCGCGGGAACTTGGCGTCGATGGGCAGCCACAGTGCTTGACCGTCGCTCTGGCCTTGGCCAGGGAGCTTGATCGCGAACTCCACCCGCTCGGCGCTGCCGGGCACAGTGGCCACGTTGGCGGCGTACTGGTCGGGCGTGAACACCTCTTGCAGCAAACCGGCCAGTTGCACCTCGCCAAAGATGCCGCGGGTTTTGACGCCGGTCAGCACGCGGCTCAAGGAGCCCACGTCACGCGCCAGGTTCTGCATGTCGCCCAGGCCGCGGTGTACCTGTTCCAAGCGCTCGGCCACTTGGCGGAAGCTCTCGCCCAGGCGCTGCTCCAGCGTGGCGTGCAGCTTTTCGTCGACCGTGGCGCGCATCTGTTCCAACTTGGCAGCGTTGTCTTGC
>CAZAIR010000188.1:0-6009 GCA_964485225.1 uncultured Burkholderiaceae bacterium | reverse complement strand
ATCGCGCCCAGGAACCGCACTTCGTTACTGGCAGCGGCTTAGACGGCACGGTGAAATGAGTTGGAGTCCTCGTAGCGCCCTAGGACGGCAAGCGTCAGCCCGCGCGGCCGCATCGAGAAGCCCTTAACGATTTCAAGCAAAGAGTTCTCGGGCTCGGGCCGTGCAATCACCGAGAGGTACTTGCCGGGCTCCAGGCCAAGCGCAGCAAGAGGGGCGGGGTCGATGTTTTGCAGAGCATTGGCGCCATAGGGGATCGTGGTGATTTTGCTGGCCGCTACGCGCGTGCTCAGGTGGCGTTTGATTTCCGGATGGTCGGCAATCAGGTGGTTGCCCAGCCAGCAACCGGCCCGCTCGTTCAGCCAAAACCAGGTCTTTGCGAAGGGGCCCCACTTGGCGCGTGACCACTCGATGCCGTCCATGTTGATCATGTTGGGCACGCCGGCCATACGCAACAGCACGCAAAAGACCGCGGTGTTGTAGCCCAGCGTGAGGCAGGGGTCGCGGTGGCGCGCCGCGTGGCGCGTAGCCAGCCAGTCGAACACGATGGTGCCGGCCGCACCGCGTGTGCGCACGGGGATGCGCACGCGCCGAACGCCCCGCCACTCGTCTTCGACCACGGCCGAGCCTTCGTCTTCCTGGCAGTACACCACGACGTTCCAGCCTTGCGCCACGAGGTACAGCGCCAGGTGTTCGGCAAAGGTTTCAAAGCCGCCGTGGGCAGCCGGGACGCCCCGTGTGCCAAGGATTCTCAGGGTCTTCTGGCTCATGCGGGCTCGGGTGCAGATGCGGTGTCGGGTTGGCGGCCTGCGGCCAGGTCATCCAGCAGCGCCATCAGCCGCCTGTCGTGCTCTTCTTGCGAAAACAGTGCCAGCTGTCGCTGGCGGCCCGCCGCGCCGTACTGGTCGCGCAGTTCGGCAGACGCCGCCAGGCGCCCCAACGCCTGTGCCAGGGCGCCGGCATCGCCAGGCGCAACGAGCAGGCCCGTCTGCTCGTGCGCCACGATTTCGGCCAATCCGCCGTGGCCAGCGGCCACCACTGGCAAACCGTGCGCCATGGCTTCGATGGCCACTCGGCCGAAGGGCTCGGGGTCGGTGGAGGGTACGGCTGCGATATCGGATGCCGCCCACACCGTGTCGACCTCCGGGGTGAAGGGATGCCACAGCACCCGCTCGGCCAAGCCCAGCGCCGCTATGCGCGCGAGCATGTCTTCGCGAAAGTGGTGCTGCTCATCGGCCACGTCGCCCACGATCAAGAAGCGCAGGTTCGGGTGCTGGCCGCTCTTGACGAGCTGCGCTGCGGCGTCGATGAAGACGCCCTGGCCTTTCCAGCGGTTGATGCGGCCCACCAGCGTAGCCACCACGTGCTCTCGGCTCAGGCCCAGCCCGGTGCGAAATGCTTCGACGGCTGCCGCGGGTGGCTCTGGTACCCGGTCGATACCGTTCCACAGCACCGAGCTTCGCCGCGCCAGCGCGGGCTGCGCTCGGGTGATCCAGTCTCGCGTGGCGCCCGAATTGCAGATGCACCAGCCACCCAGCCATCGCAGCAGGCGCGGGAAGCCAGTTGCAGCAATGCTCGGCGTGACGACGATCTCGCGCACGTGCCACAGCCGGGTGACGCCGCGGCGCCAGGCCCACAGGGCGCCGCCCAGCGCAGCTACCGAGTTGGAATAAACCAGGCTCACCGGCCGGCCGGCCACCACCCGGTCGATGAAGCTCACCGAGCCGGCCATGCTGGCTACGAGCCGCGGCAATCCTGCCGGCCGCATCAGTTGGCGCGACAGCTTGCCCACCGGGCCGATGTGCACCTCGATACCCAGCTCCACGATGCGTGAAACCAGGGGGCCTTGATGGGGCAGCACCACCAGCGGGTGCATGTCATGCCTGCGCATGGCCCGCAGTGATCGCAGAAGCGATTGATCAGCGCCGTAGAGGTCGGCGTCGTGGTGGACAACCAGGATGTGTTGATTGGGCATGGGGCAGCGGCAGGCGCGAACGGCCCGCCCGCGGGGCAGTGGCCCGGATGCTAGCTCACCGGATGCCCGGCCCACGTGGCGCCGCGGCCTGCACTCGGGTGGACTGGTCGGGCGGCAGTGTGACTTTGCTCATGCTCCGGCTCGCATGATCCCGGCAGCGAGCCAAGTAGCCAAGTATGGCGCGCACCATCATCCCCTACAAGAATCGCAGTGCACCAGCGTCGAAATTGCCCAGCCCCGGCAACACGGTCGTCAGTTCCGCGAAACTCAAGCCCATCCAGCGGCCCAGCGGTGCGGCCATTTGGCTGACCGAGTAGCTGGGCAGAAGGCGGCCGCTGCCTATGTCGTCTGGCGTGCCCAGCGCCGTGACCGGAAAGCGGCCATGAATGGCGCCGCCAGCCACCGGGCCGCCGGCCACGAACTGGTGGCTGCCCCAACCGTGGTCACTGCCGTCGCCGTTGCTCAAGAGCGTGCGGCCGAAGTCGCTGGCAGTGAACAGCACTACGTTGTTCAGCAACCCCATGGCCTGCAAGCTGCTGAGGAAGTAGTCGATGCTGTTGGCTACCTGGGCCATCAGGCCGGGCTGGTCGCGCATCTGGTTGGCGTGGGTGTCGAATCCGCTCATGCTCACCATGAAGACCTGGCGCCGCATGCCCAGTTGCTGGCCGGCGCCGATCAGCTTGGCAACCATGCATAGCTGTCGGGCCAGGCCGACGTTGTCTAGCGTGGTGGTGGCGTCGCCCTGCGGCACCACCGTGGCGGGGATCGGCGGCACCGTCACGCCAGTCAGCGCCGTGCCCAGTAACGCGCTGGTATCCACGCTGCGCTGCATCACTCGGGCGTATTCGGCCTGCAGCGGGCTGCTGCCGGTCGCGGTGATCACGCGCCGCACCTGCTGGCCAGCATTGGGCGCGCCAAAGAGCCAGGGGCTGGACAGGGCTCCGACCGACACGACGTTGTCCGTACCCACCTGGTATTGGGTGATGGTGTTGCCCGACAGGAAGACGGCATTGCCTCCGGCCGAGATCGAGGTGAACACCGGGTAGGCATTCGCAGAGGCCAGTACGTCGCCCATGCGACCGCCCCAGCCCGTGCTGGCGCCTTCGGGCGATAGGCTTTGCCAGGTGCTTGCCTGGTCGTTGTGCGAGAACAGCTTCGACGGGAGCGCCACGCCGGCCAGGTAGTCGGCGCGCGATATGGGACGGACCAGCGGGCCGACATTGGCCACCACCGCGGCCTGGCCTTGCTGGTACCACTTGCGCAGCGGTGCCAGTTCGGTGGGCATGCCGAAGCTTCGGCCCGCGGCCTGGCCTGGGGCTGCGATGGATTGCAGTCGTGCCAGCGGCACGGCTAGGTCAGCCCGTGCGCGGGAGTATTCGGTATAGCCAGCCGTATCCATCGGCACGATCCAGTTGTGGCTGTCGTTGCCGCCATGCATGAACAGGCACACCAGCGCCTTGTAGCCGCCGCTCAGGTCAGCTGCTGCGCTGGTTTGGCTGGCGAGTGCGCCCAGCCCCGCCAGCGGCAGGCCTAGCATGCCCGCAGCCGGCCCGCTGGCGCCCATCGCCGCGGCGCAGCGCAGGAAGTGCCGTCTTGATTCAGAAGTGTGCTTGCTCATGGTTGGACAAGGTATTCAGGGGATGCCATGGCCAGGAACACGGCGACTCGGGCGCGGTTGAGCTGGCTTTCGGCGCTGTTGCCTTGCACGCTGGTGATGGCCTGCAGCAGCTCGGCCCTCAGCCCGGCACTCATGCGGCCGGCAAACAGCAGCAGGTTGAGCCGCTCGATCAGCCCATCCACGTTGCCTGCTGCAGCCATGTCGGCCAGTGGTTGGTAGTTGCCCCGCACGTCACTGGTACTGCCCGTCCAGCCGATACCTACACCGGCCATCGACATGCTGAGGTTCACCCAGTTGGCGGTGGTGGTCTCGTTGACGATCTGCATCTCGGGCACCGTGATGCCGCGGTTCGCGAACTGCGTGTTCGGCGGCACGTAGCCGGGGCGGTAGTAGCCGAACACATTGGGGGCGTACAGGGCGCGCTGGCTCGAGCCATCGACCGCGTACACCATCATCCATTCACCGGTGATGGAACGGGTGTCGAATGCGCGCGTCCAGTTGGCTACGCGCATTACCGGCTCGCGGAGCTTGCCCGTGGCGCCCGCGGGCGGGGTGATGGCTTCGGCGTCCATCAGGATCGCGCGCACCACGGCACCCAGGTCGCCCCGCACGCCGCTGCCGTTGTTGTTGAAGACGGCGGCCACTCGGGCCACGTAGGCGGGGCTGGGGTGGCTGGTGACCAGCCGCTGGATCAAGTGCCGGCTGACGAACGGCCCGACGTTGGGGTGGTTGAACAGCGCATCCAGGGCCATGCGCAAGCTGTCGGCAGCCGACGTGTTGGCCGGGATCACCAGCGCATTGCCTTTGCCGGTGAACAGCCGCTTCTCAGCTCTTGAATGCATACCGGGGTAGGCCTTCATGCGCTGCAGGTCGATGCGTGTGTCGTTGGCTGCGCTGTAGTCGGGGTTGGCCCAGCGCAGGTTGTTTTCGGTCAGCTGGCCGTCGGGGAAGGCCCAGCCGTAACCGGTAAACACCTTGGCCATGGCCATCACGTCGTCGTTCGTATACGTTTCGATGGGGTTGCCGGCGCCGTCCAGGCGTTTGGTGCCGTCGATGTTCAGTTCATGCAACCCGATGCTGAAGAGCTGCATGATCTCGCGCGCGAAGTTCTCGTCCGGCATGCGGCCGACACCCAGGTCTTCGGGGCGGTTGCGCATGTGGCTGAGGTAAATGCCCATGGCAGGGCTCAGCGCCAGATCTTCCAGCAGCTTGCGGTAGTTGCCGAAGGCATTGGCGTTCAGCAGGTCGAGGTACGCCGCGTATGCCCGCGAATGGTTGTATAGGTTGGTATCCGCTTGCGAGATCATCAGCATCTCGTGCAAGGCGAACATCACGCGCTTGCGCAGCACATCGGAGCTGGTTGCTGCAGCCTGCCAAAACCGCTGGGCGACCCAGGTGGGGGTGTAGTAGGCGCCCTTGGGGCGCCAAGCGTCGCCGCGGTCATAGCGCTGCTGCACGGCGCTGGTGAACTCGGCCGACACGGGCATGCGCATTTGCTCGGCTAGCCATGAGGCACGGCCCAGGCTGGCGACGCGGTCGATCTCTGCCACCGATCCGCCAAAGCCGGCTTGCATCAGCAGTCGGGCCGCTTCATTGCGGGCTGCGCTGTTGACCTCCGGCGCAAGGCTCGCCGGCATCGTGAACTGCAGCGACCCGTTGTTGTAAAGGGCGTTGGACCCGGCCTCGGTGCCCAGGCCGTCGAATGCAGCTTCGCCGCTCCCCAGGTCGGCCACGACACCAGTGCCGGTTGGAACGATGGTCCGGCCTTGGACCACGAGGTATTGCACAGTGAGGTTGCGGTCTTCGGTGGCGCTGACACGCAAGTCGTTGAGAAACACCACGGCCACGCGGCTGCCCGGCTGCAGGCGGGGTGTGTTGAACACATAGTCGGCAGGGTTGGTCGAGCGGACCTCGACTTGGCCCATGATCACGCCATCCACGCGCAGCTGCATCAGCGCACCCACGTTCGCGGCCAGTGTGGCCGAGGCTCGCACCGTGATCCTGTCGCCGATGTTGCTGGCAGGCCAGGTCATGCGCAGCGCGCCGCTGGAGCCCAGCGTGCTGAGCCCTGCGAAGGTGTCGGCGCCGTCGAATGCGGCATTGCCCTGCCCGCGGTCGTACACCACGCCTTGCATCGTGGGCACCACGTAGGTGCTGCCTGCCAGTAGGTAGGCGACGCGCAGGTTGCGGTCTTCCGTGCCGATGATCGCGTCGTTGGTGAAAACCACGTCCACCAGATCGCCGGCCTTCAGCGGCGGTACCGCCATCACGTGGTCGGCAAGTTCGGTAGAGCGCACCTCGACCTGGCTGACGGCGATGCCGTTGACGCGGAGTTGGACGATGGGGCCGACGTTGCCGGCGAGGGTGGCGCTGGCGCGCAGGGTGACGGTGCCGGTGATGTTGGGCTGGGGCCAGGTGG
>CAZAIR010000187.1:0-6017 GCA_964485225.1 uncultured Burkholderiaceae bacterium | reverse complement strand
TTACTTCAGGTGGCTGCTGATCAGCTTGGTCATCTCGAACATGTCGGCCTTGGCCTTGCCGAAGACTTCCTTCAGCTTGGCGTCGGCAATGATGACGCGCTTCTGCACCGCATCTTGCAGCTTGTGCTTCTTGATGTACTCCCACACCTTCTTGGTGATTTCGGTGCGGGGCAGGGCCTTGTCGCCCACGATGGCGGCCAGCGCGGCGCTGGGCGTCAGGGCCTTCATGAAGGCAGCGTTGGGCGTGCGCTTGGCAGCAGGGGCCTTCTTGGCCGGTGCAGCGGCCTTCTTGGCAGCCGGGGCAGCAGCCTTCTTGGCAGCCGGGGCAGCAGCCTTCTTGGCGGGCGCAGCAGCCTTCTTGGCCGGGGCAGCAGCCTTCTTGGCGGCAGGTGCCGCTGCTTTCTTCGCGGGAGCTGCCGCAGCCTTCTTGGCCGGGGCCGCTTTCTTGGCCGGAGCGGCCTTCTTCGCAGTTGCCATGTGAATCTCTCCAGTTGAGGTTGATTGCCGGGGCGGGCGAAGGTCTGAAGGCCTTGCGTTCTCTCTGAGTTCCCGAGCGGTCGCAATCGTACTGCGCGCGCCCTGCAAAAAGAAGCTTCTCATAGGAGAAATTGCCTCTGAAAACCCTAGCGCAAGGGGGTCGCACGCGTCTGCGCGCCAACGCACTGTGCCCCTCAAGCAAACGGCGGCCCGCAGGCCGCCGTTTCAAGTGGATCAGCGCAAACCTTGGTCAGGGCTTGTGCACTTCGATCTTCGGGGCCGTGCGCACGCTCCAGACCATGGTGATGGCCAGGATGGCGACCACCACGCCCAAGCTCACCACGACCGGGATCTTGTAGAGATCGATGATCATCATCTTGGTGCCGATGAAGACCAAGATCACCGCCAGACCGTAGTTCAGCAAATGGAACTTGCTGGCCACTGCCTGCAGCAGGAAGAACATGGCGCGCAGACCCAAGATGGCGAACACATTGCTGGTCAGCACGATGAACGGATCGGTGGTGATGGCGAAGATGGCGGGGATGGAGTCGACCGCGAAGATCACATCGGTGACACCCACCAAGCACACCACCATCAACAGCGGCGTGGCAATGCGCTTGCCGTGCTCCACGGTGTAGAACTTCTCGCCGTCGAAGTTCTTGCTCACCGGCATGATCTTGCGCAGCAACTTCAGGGCCGGGTTGTCGTCCAGGCTCGGCTCTTGGCCGGCAGCCCACCACATCTTGACGCCGGTGATCAGCAAGAAGGCACCGAACACATAGAGGATCCAGTGGAACTGCTGGAGCAGCCAGCCACCGGCCAAGATCATGATGGAGCGCAGCACGATGGCACCAATGATGCCGATCATCAGCACGCGCTTTTGGTACGCCGGGGGCACCGCGAAGTACGTGAAGATCATCAGGAAGACAAAGATGTTGTCGACCGCGAGGCTCTTCTCAATCAAATAGCCGGTCAAGAACTCCAGGGCCTTGGTGTTGGCCATCGAGGTATCTCCAGTGGTGTCCTTGACGGCCCACCAGAACATCGCGTTGAAAGCCAGCGAAACCGCCACCCACACCAGCGACCAATTCAAGGCCTCCTTGACGCCCACTTCGTGAGCGCCCTGCTTTTTCAGCACCACGAAGTCAATGAACAGCGCAATCAGAACGACAGCGACAAAGAAGCCCCAAAGCCAAAGGGGTGCGATGGTTTGCATAAGCGGATAACTCCAGATCGGCGGCTCGGCCCGGCGGCGCCTGCGGTGAGCGGGTGTGTTTCCGGAAGGTCTTGCGGGGACGGCGCCTGAAGCTGCGCACCGGCTGCGGGGCCCGGGTGCGAACTGGCATGTTGCACCGTGTTGACGGACCACTCGCCGTGCCCACCAATCGCGCGGGCACGTCGCTACTCCCCCTCCAGAGAAGCCCGATAGTGTCCAAGGTTTGTTCCAGCCTTGGCAAGCACGGGGGCTATCCTTGTGGCATGAGTTTCATTTTTCGTTGGCTGCTGCTGGCAGCCGCCCTGTTTTTGGTCGCCCACGTGGTGCCAGGGGTGGTGGTGACGAGCTACATCTCAGCCCTGATCGCCGCCGCGGTGTTGGGCCTGTTCAACACCTTGCTGCGGCCCCTGCTGGTGCTGCTCACCCTGCCGGTCACCGTGATCACGCTGGGCCTGTTCCTGTTTGTGATCAACGCCTTGATGTTCTGGGCCGCAGCCTCGGTGTTGCAGGGCTTCCGCGTGGACGGCTTCGGCTCAGCCTTGCTCGGCTCGCTCGCTTACAGCGTGCTGGGCCTGGTGATCGACTTCGCCACCAAGCCCAAGCGCAGCTGACCCCCGGCCTGGCCGTCAGAGCTCGTCGGGATCGACGCCGCGGGGCACGCCGCGCGGGTACAGGGCCTTCAGGTGGGCGCGCCGCTCGTAGGTCAGCGCCCTCAAACGCGCATCGATCACCTGCGCCTCAATTGGATCGGCAGCCGACTGGCTGCGCGACATACGCATGGCGGCACGCAGCCGCTCGATCGCACCTTTGGCGTCGCCCAGCGCGGCACGCGCTTCGGCTTGTGCACGCACAGCGCGCAGCTGCTGCCCGTCCAACTCCCAAAGGCGCCCGGCCAGCGCCCAGGCAGCGGCGTCCCGGGGCTCGTTGACCACGCGGGTTTGCAGCCATTCCAGCGCACTGGCGCGGGCCGTGGCGGGGCTGTTGGGCTGCGCGGCCAGGCTGGCGCGCAGCAGCATCACGGCCCGGTCGACGGGCTGCGTCGACAAGGTGTTGAGCAGGGCCAAACCGGCGGCCCCATCCCCGGCCAACAGCGCCCCTTCGGCTTGCAGCAAGGTCAACAAGCGCTGGGCCAGCACCCGCGCAGGGCCGGCCTCGGGCAAGTAGCGCTGGGCGGCCTGCACGGCGGCATCACCTCGGGCGCGGTGCTGCAACTTGTAGGCGGCCAAGGCGGCGGTGTAGCGGTAAGCGAGTTGCTCCATGCGCCCAGCCTCACGGCCCCCGCCGTCCAGCGCCTCCAGCACAGCCAAGTTCTCGGCACGCTCGTCCATCAGCACCCGCGCACGGGCGGCCATCAGCGCGTGCTCGGTCCGGTCGAGATCCACCCCCACAGGGGTGTAGAGGCTGACGCGCTGGCGCGCCTCGCCAATGCGCTCGCTGGTCAGCGGATGCGATCGCAGGTAGGGGAAAGAGCCGCTGTCGGTGAGACGCATGGCTTGTTCCATGCGTTCGAACATGCGCACCATGCCAGAGGGCCGAAAGCCGGCTTCGACCATCAGACTGAAGCCCACGCGATCGGCCTCGCGCTCCATGTCGCGCGAAAAGTTGAGCTGGCTTTGCAAAGCCGCCGCCTGGCCGCCCATGATGACGGCGTTGGCGGCCTGGATGTCGCCCGCACGGCTGGCGGCCAGCACGCCCAACAAGGTACCGATCAGCGCCAGCGTGTTGGTTTTAGCGTCGCCCACCAAGCGGCGCGCAATATGACGCTGCGTGACGTGCGCCATCTCGTGCGCAAGCACCGAAGCCAGCTCATCAGGGCCCTGCGTGATGGCGATCAACCCCAGGTGCACGCCCACAAAACCGCCCGGCAAGGCGAAGGCATTGACGCTGCGGTCGCGGACCAGAAAAGTCTCCCAGGCGAAGCGGTCCCACAGCTCCTCGCCCAGGTCGCCCTGCGCGCGCGCGGCCTTGATCAAGGGGGTCCACAAGCTGGTGATGTAAGCGCTCAGCAGTGGGTCATCCAGCACCGCCGGATCAGGGCGGATCTCCGTCATGATCAGGTCGCCATAGCGGCGCTCATCACCCAAGCTGAGATCGGCCGATACCGCATCACCCAGGGTGGGCAGCTGCACCTGCGCCTGCAGTGACGCCGGGGGCACCGCCAGCGACAACACCAGGGCCGCAGCCACAGACAGCGAACACATCGAGCGCCGCTGGGGCGGGGCCAAGAACTTCAAAGACAACATCACGTCAGTGCAGGCGCGGCAAGCGCCGGGGTGCAAGGTGGTGCCTATCATCGTCCGCTTCTGTATCTGCTGCATTGCTCTCCATGACAAGCCTGACGCACTTCGACCCCCAAGGCCAGGCGCACATGGTCGACGTGTCGGCCAAGCCGGCCACGCACCGTGTGGCGCGCGCCAGCGGCTGCATCCGCATGCAGCCCGCCACGTTCGCCTTGGTGGTCGAAGGCCGCGCCGCCAAAGGCGACGTGCTGGGCGTGGCGCGCATCGCCGCCATCCAAGGTGCCAAGCGCTGCGCCGACCTGGTGCCGCTGTGCCACCCCCTGCCCCTCACCCGCGTGACGGTGGACTTTGAGCTGGACGCCGCCCAGCACCGCGTGGTGTGCACCGCGCAAGCCGAAACCATCGGCCCCACCGGCGTGGAGATGGAGGCGCTGTGCGCCGTGCAGGTGGGCCTGCTCACCATCTACGACATGTGCAAGGCCGCCGATCGCGGCATGGTCATCGACGGGGTGCAGGTGCTGGAGAAGCGCGGCGGCAAGTCGGGCGACTGGGTGGCTCCATCAGCAGCCTGAAAAAAACACCGCGATCAAAAGCTGCGCCAGGAGTAGGTTTGCACCGGCGGCGCGCAGTGCCAAAGAGCCGGGTTCGCCTCACACTCGGCCAGCCAAGCCCGCCCCTCGCGGCTGCGGAACTCACGCAGGCGGCCCACCACATAGCGTGCCTTGTCGACCTCACCCACCGCGTGCAAGCTCTTGGCCCAAGCCATCAACAAGCGTGCGTCGATCAGGTGACGACCAGTTCGGCTGGCAGCGGCCAGCGCATCGGCATCGGCCCCCATGGCGGTGGCCGCGGCGTAGTCGGCTTGAGCGGAGAAGAACACCGTGTTTTGCCCAGCCGCCACGCGCACCGCCAAAGCCGGGGACTGGGCCTTGGGTGCATAAATGGCCACCACCCGGCCGTATTCCCACAACGCAAAAGCACTGCCCAGCACCAAGGCCAAACCAACCAGCCGGGGCCATAGCGGGGCGGCGCGGCTGAGCGAGCCCGGCGCCGCATCCACCGCCAAGCACAGGCCCAGCGCACACGCCGTCGGCAGCAGGAAATAGGGGTACCACAGCGGGTACTCCAACAGGCTGTGCGCGCCCACCACCAACAACAACATCAAGGGCGCCCGGCGCTGCACCGCACCCTCCCCGGTAGCGCGCCATGCCATCACGCCGCAGCGCCACAGCGCCCAGGTCAGTGCCACCAGCACCGCACCGCCTAGCAACCAACCCAGTTCGGCCACGATCTGCAGCGGCAAGTTGTGACAGTGGTCGAAGAAGGCGATCGGGCGATCGGGGAACGGCGTCAAGGTCCAGGCCCGGTTGAAGCCTCCCCAGCCCACGCCCCAGGGGTTGTCGGCGATCAGGCTCAGCGTGTTGCGCAAGATGGCCACGCGCGACGGCGAGCCCGCGCCCTCGCTGTCCAGCCTCACCTCGGCCCCGAAAACGCCCCCAGCGTGCTCGGCCCACAAGTGCATACCCCACCAAGCCGCCCCCGCCATCAACGGCGTGGCCAACAAAGCCAGCCGCAAGCGACCCGGCAACTGCCGGTCCAGCAAGCCCCACAGCACCAGCAAGGGCACCCCGAAATACAAACCCGTGCGCGAAGCCGTGAGCACCACGCCCGCCACCATCAGCGCGAGCAGCGCTGCCACAGCCCACACGGCCCAACGCCAGCGCACCCCGCACCACACCGCCGCCACGGCCGCGCACAAGAGCAGCGTGGCCAAGTGATTGGGCTGCCGCACATTGCCCACGGCGCGCCCCTCAAACCCGCTGCGGGCGATCCACACCGCATCGGGCCAAGCCGGCGCAAACACCTGGATCGCGCCGATGGCCACCCCAAAGACACCCACCAACAAGCAACCCAACGCCAAGCCGTCGCCCACCTGCTGCCGGCGCACCCCGTCGGCCTGCAGCCCCAAGGCCACCACAGCCCCAGCCCCAACCAACACCGCAGCACTGGCCAACAGCGCGCCACTGAAGGTCCCGATACGCGCCGCGCTGAGCAGCAGGCCCAGCCCCAGCAAAGCCAGCAGC
>CAZAIR010000186.1:0-6028 GCA_964485225.1 uncultured Burkholderiaceae bacterium | reverse complement strand
GCGCTGCGGGCGCGCTTCCCGACGCAGGTCAAGATCGGCCCGGTCGAGCGCATCCGCGACCTCGTCAACCTGCAACTGCCAGGCATCACCCTGCGCCCCCTGCCGGTGGCGCCGCGCCAGATCCCGTACCACGCCGGGCACAACTACTTCGAGTTGGAGACGCGCGCCAACGACCTCTGGAAGCAGCTGGAGAGCTCGGGCGGCTTGGCGATGCACATCGCCGGCGAATTCCCGGGCTTGGAGCTGGAGTTCTGGGCCATCCGCAGCTGACGCTGTACCGCCCATCGCACCAGCCAGCCGCCTTGATCCACCCTTGACCGAACGGCCCGCCCCATGAGCGACCCCCGCAACGATGATCCCCCGCACGACCCGTTCGCGGCGTTCGGCCAGGACCGCACCGTCATCAAACCCAGCGCTGGCCGCTCGCCAGCCACCCCGCTGGCAGCGGGCGGCCGCCCGGCCGCAGCCCCCGGCGCCGCGCCGGCCTTGGGCGCGGGCTTCAACCCGCGGGAGGCCCCGCTGGCGCTGGAGGCCCTGAGCAGCGCCAGCCTGAACCCCCTGGTGGCCGCGGCCATGCCGCTGCTGAGCGCGGCGCCACGCGTGCGCCACACCGCACAACACCCCAACCCTGCGGGGCTGAAAGAAGCCCTGGCCGAGGGCGTGCGCTTGTTCGAATCGCAAGCCCGCAGCCAAGGTCTGCCCAACGAGCAGGTGATCGCCGGCCGCTACATCTTGTGCACGCTGCTGGACGAATCGGCCGCCAGCACGCCCTGGGGCGGATCGGGCATCTGGGCCGGCCAAAGCCTGCTGGTGCAGTTCCACAACGAGGCCTGGGGCGGCGAAAAGGTCTTCGCGCTGATGGCCAAGTTGGCCGAGAACGTGCCCGCCAACCGCAACCTGCTGGAGCTGCTGTACGTGGCACTGGCCTTCGGTTTCGAGGGCCGCTACCGGGTGATCGACAACGGACGTGCACAGCTCGACGGCGTGCGCAGCCGCTTGGCGCAGATGCTGCGCCAAGGCAGCAACCCCGACCCGGCGCTGTCGCCGCGCTGGCAGGGCGCAGAGCCCACTGGCAGGGGCCTGCGCGGCAGCCTGCCCTTGTGGGTGATCGCATCGGCCACTGGGCTGGTGCTGCTGCTGCTGTACCTGGGGCTGCGACTGGCGATCAACCGCGAATCCGACGCCGTGTTCACCACGCTGCGCAGCTTTGACGTCAAGGCCGCGCCGGTGGTGGTGGCCGCGCCCGCAGCGCCCGTGCCGCCTCGCTTGGCGCAGATGCTGCAGCCCGACATCCAGGCCGGCTTGGTGCAGGTGCGCGACCTGCCCGACCGCTCGGTGATCGTGATCAAGGGCGACGGCCTGTTCGAGCCCGGCAGCGCCGAGCTGGCCGGCATGCACCGCGCGCTGATGGGCCGCATCGCCGACGCGCTCAAGCCCTTCAAGGCCCCGGTGCTGGTGACCGGGCACACCGACAACCAGCCGATCCGTTCACTGCGCTTCCCGTCGAACTGGCACCTGTCGCAGTCGCGCGCCGAGACCGTGCGCGGCGTGCTGGCCGAGCAACTGGACCCCAACCGCCTGCGTGCCGAAGGCCGCGCTGATGCCGAGGCCGTGGCCGACAACGCCACCGCGGCAGGACGCGCTCGCAACCGGCGCGTTGAGGTGACCTTGCTGGGCGCCGACGCGCGCTGACAGCGCGCTGCACCCTCCCTTTAGCGAGAGCGACCCCATGAAGAGATTCTTGTCTTGGCTTCTGCACCCGGTGAGCTTGGGCGTGCTGGGGCTGTTGGCCCTGTCGGCCATCGCGTGGTGGGCGGGCCCGCTGATCGCCATCGGCGACAAGCGTCCGCTGGACGCGGTGCTGCCACGCAGCCTGTGCGTGGGCGGCCTGTGGATGCTGGGCGCGCTGCGCCTGGGCTGGGCGCTGATCAAGCGCAAGCGCGCCAACGCGGCGCTGCTGCAGGGTCTGGCCGCCGGCCCCTCGGCCGCGGCCAAAGAGGAGGCGGTGCTGCAGGAACGCTTCGACCAGGCCATCGAGCTGCTGCGCAAAGCGCCCAGCGCCAAGAAAGGGCTGCTGGCAGGTGGGACCTCGCTGTACGAGCTACCCTGGTACGTGTTCGTGGGGGCGCCAGGCTCGGGCAAAACCACCGCCTTGCTCAACGCCGGGCTCAACTTCCCGCTGGCCGAGAAGCTGGGCCAGGCCAGCGTGCGTGGCGTGGGCGGCACGCGCAACTGCGAGTGGTGGTTCACCGACGAAGCGGTGCTGATCGACACCGCCGGGCGCTACGCCACACAGGACTCTGACAAAGACACCGACGCCGCCGCCTGGGGCACCTTCTTGGATCTGCTGCGCAAGGCGCGGCCTCGCCGCCCCATCAATGGCGTGATGCTGACGGTCAGCGTGCAAGACCTGCTGACGAGCACCCCCGAGCAGCGCAAGGAACAAGCCGCGCGCTTGCGCGGGCGCATGCAAGAGATGCAGACACGGCTGGGCGTGCGGGCGCCGGTGTACGTGCTGGTCACCAAGTGCGACCTGCTGGCCGGCTTCAACGAAACCTTCGGCCCGATGGGCAAGGAAGAGCGCGACCAGGTGTTCGGCTTCACTTTCGGCACCACGCCGAGGCCGGATGACGACGTGCTGAGTGGCTACGCCAGCGAGTTCGCGGCGCTGGAGACGCGGCTGCGCGAGCGCTTGATCGAGCGCATGGAAGCCGAAAGCGACACGCTCAAGCGTGCCGTGGTGTTCGCCTTCCCGCAGCAGTTTGCGGGACTCAAGGGCCTGCTGGGCGGCTACCTGGAAACCGTGTTCGGCGGTGGCGGCCAGTTGGACGAGAAGCCTTTGCTGCGCGGCGTTTACTTCACCAGCGGCACGCAAGAGGGCACCCCGATCGACCGCGTGCTCGGCGCCTTGGCGCGCACCTTCGGGGTGGAGCGGCGCTTGAGCGCACCGGCCGCCGCCAAGGGCCGCAGCTACTTCTTGAACAAGCTGCTGCGCTTGGTGGTGTTCGCCGAGCAAGGCTTGGTGGGCCAGAACCTGCAAGTGGCGCAGCGCCAAGCCCGGCTGCGGTTCGGCACCCTGGCCGCCTTGGCCTTGGCCAGCATCGGCTTGATGGTGGGATGGGGCTTCAGCTTCGTGGGCAACCAGCGCTACATCGCTGACATCGATGCCAAGCTGCCGGCGCTGCAGACGCTGGTTCAAGCGCTGCCGCCCGCGGGTGGCAGCGACCCCTCGCCGCTGCCCGAAGCCTTGGCCCAAGTGCGCGACGCTGCGCAGCCCCCGGGTTTCGCACTGAGCGCACCGCCGCTGTCACTGGGCTTTGGCCTGTTCCAAGGCGACAAGCTGGATGCCGGTGCACGGGTGTCGTACGAGCGCCTGCTCGAGCGCACCCTGGCCCCGCGCGTGGCCGCGCGGCTGGAAGAGCGGCTGCGCACGGCCAACCGCGACAACCTGGAGTTCGCCTACGAGTCGCTCAAGGCCTACCTGATGCTGTACACGCCCGAGCACCTCGACGCCGCGAGCCTGCAATTGTGGGTGGGGCTGGACTGGGACGCCAACCTCGAAGGCAGTCTCGGCACCGAGAAGCTGGTGATCCTCAAAAACCACCTGGATGCGCTGCTGGCCCGCGGTGCCATTGAACCTGGCAAGCCCATGGACACCACCTTGGTGGCCAATGTGCGCGAGATGTTGGGCGCTTACCCGCTGGAGTACCGCATCTTCAGCCGCCTGCGCCGCGCGCAGATTGGTGGCGACCTGCCGCCCTTCACCGTGGCCGGCGCGGCCGGCCCGCAAAGCCCGAACGTGTTCGTGCGCGCCAGCGGTCTGCCGCTGACGCAGGGCATCCCCGGCATGTACACCCGCGACGGCTACGAGAAGGCCTTCCAAACCTCGGTGGAGCGCACCGCCAAGCAATTGGCCGACGAGGAGAGCTGGGTGCTGGGCACCAACCCCGCCACGGCCAAGCGCGTGGCGGCCGACAAGACCTTGGTCGACCGCGTGCGCCGCCTCTATCTGGAGGAGTACGTGAAGGTGTGGGATGCCTACTTGGCCGACGTGCGGCTGGTCAAACTGACCGGGTTGGAGCGCGGTATCGCGGTCTCGCGTCTGTTGTCGGCGGTGGATTCGCCGCTGGCCGCCTTCCTGCGCGCAGCCTCGCGCGAGACCACGCTCATCCAGGCACCCGAACCGGCCAACGCCCTGGCCAACGAAGCCACCCGCAAGCTCAACGATGCCGCCGCCAGCCGCGGTGGCGAGCTGGCCCGGCTGGCCGGCAACCAGATGCGCGCGCCGACGGCGATCTCGCCCGACGGGCCGCTGGAGCGCATCGTGGACGACCACTTCGCCAACCTGCGCCGCATGGTGACCGGCAACCCGGCGCCGCTGGACGAAGTGATGAAGATGTTCAACGAGGTGTACGTGCAACTCAGCGCAGTGGATGCCGCACTGAAGAGCAAATCACCCCCACCGCCCGGTGGCGGCGGCGCCAAGCTCAAGGCCGCAGCCGGCCAGCAGCCCGAGCCGGTGCGGAGCATCCTCGAGGCCTTGGCCGATGCCAGCGACAACCAAAGCCGCTTGGTGGAGCGCCAAAGCCTGACCGGCGAACTGGCCCCAGTGACCGAGTTCTGCGCCCGCGCCGTGGCCGGCCGCTACCCGGTCTCGCAAGGCGCCAAGGTGGACGTGCTGCCCGAAGACTTCGGCCAGTTCTTCGCGCCCGGCGGTCTGATGGACGACTTCTTCCAGCGCAAGCTGCAACCGCTGGTGGACGTGAGCACCAAGCCCTGGAGCTTCAAGCCCACCGGCGATGGCAGCCGCCCGGTGGCGCCCGCGGCGTTGGCCGACTTCGAGCGCGCTGCGCGGGTGCGCGAGGTGTTCTTCCGCGCAGGCGGCAGGGCGCCGGCCTTCCGGGTGGACGTGCGCGCACTGGAGTTGGCCGACGGCCTGAAGGAGCTGACGCTGGACATCGACGGCCAGGTCACCAAGTTCACCCCCGGCAACTCACAGCCGGTGAGCCTGCAATGGCCGGGGGCACGTTTGAGCTCGCAGATCCGCCTCAGCGCCCAGCCCGGCGGCACGCCGATGGTGTTCGAAGGCCCGTGGGCGCTGTTCCGCTTGTTCGACCGCTTCGAGGTGCAAAGCACCCCGCAGCAGCCCGAGCGCTTTGTGGTGGTGATCAACCTGGACGGCCACCGTGCCCGCCTGGAGGTGACGGCCAGCAGCGTCTTCAACCCCTTCCGCCTGCGCGAGCTGCAGCAGTTCCGCTGCCCGGGGGCGCTTTGAACGCAGTGCTCGAAGCGGAAGCCCCTGCAGGCTGGTACGGCAAGCTGCCCAGCTTGGGCGACTTCGCCTCGCGCCGGCTCGATACCGATTGGGTGACCCGTTGGGATGGCTGGCTGGCGCAAGGCCTGCAAGCCCTGCGCGTCCAGGCCCCCGACACCTGGCTGGCCGGCTACCTGGCCACACCGGCTTGGCGCTTTGCCCTGCTACCCGGCACCTTGGCGCCCGACGACGGCCTGCGCGTGGGCGTGCTGCTGCCCTCGGTGGACCGGGTGGGGCGCTACTTCCCGCTGGCCCTTGTGAGTGCAGCCACGCCACAGCCGCGGGACGCGGCCAGCCTGGGCGCGCTGTGGCACTGGGTCGGCCAGCTGGAATCCCTGGCACTGACCGCGCTGCACGACTGCTGGAGCCCAGAGGCGCTGGAGGACGCGCTGCAAACGCTAGGCCCGCCTCCCAGCCCGCCCGAACCCGACCACGATGCCACGCTCCCCCATCACGACCTGCACCGCCTGACCCACCCCGAGCCCACCGACCTGCCCGAGGGCCTGACCGCCGTGTGCGCGCAAGCCGCTTGGGTGGGGCTGCAAGGGCACAGCCTGTGGTTCAGCAGCGGCACCGCCCAGCCCTGGCTGCCTTGGGTGGTGCGCGGCCTGCCTTCGGGCAGCGGCTTTGCCGGGCTGTTCAGCCTGGGCCGCGGCTGAGGCCCTGCCCTCCATCAACCTGCGACCGAGACCGACCATGACCGACGACGCCTGG
>CAZAIR010000185.1:0-6045 GCA_964485225.1 uncultured Burkholderiaceae bacterium | reverse complement strand
CCTGGGAAGGGTGCCGTGCGAGGCGGGTCGCGCACGGCGCCGACAGCAGCGACCCCCACAGCCCGGGCCTCCGGAATCGGCCCGGTCTGCGATCCATTCGATTCCACCCACTTTACGAAGCAGGCCGTTCGGGCGGCCTGCCTACCATGAGGACTCTGCCATGCCCGATCCGTCACCCTGAACCGCCCCGGATTTCGAGCAGGCTCCTTCGATCCAGTACGGAGCCACGACAAAGAAGTCCCCGAAGTTTTCTGGCGAGGTGATCGAGCGCACTCACTTGCTGCGCCGCTTCCTACTCGACCTGCACGCCAATTCCGGCTGTCCGATCGCCCCGGACCAAAGCAGCCTCGGCCGGCGCCGCATCTTGGGCGTCAACCGAACTCGCATGTCCTGCGGCCGAAGGAACTCACGTGCCACGAGAGCACAGAGCGTTATGAGAGCGGATCCGCTGACCCAGCAACGACATCGTTGCTGAGACCATGCAGGCCGCAGCCTGCGAGAGGAACGGCCGCCCCAGCATGTCGATGCGCCTGTTACTAGTCACCGGCGCCGCCAATGCGGTTCCATCCCCGGTCCAGGCCCGCTGGCGCACACCCCGATCAAACGGCCATGCTCATTGCCGGTGGAAACTGCCCTTGCACTGCGAAGTCCCTTCAGCAGCCTCCAGCACCAAGGTGGCGCCGTCGGATCTGAGCCACTGGCCATCCTTCACGCTCGTGAAGCGATCGTCCATTTGCCAGAACACCAGCCGGGATGTGCCAAGGGATGCCTGGTGAAGCAACAGACGCGCCTCATCGCCTTTCCCGATCGACTCGAAGTACTGGAGCCGATACTCACTGGCCGACACCCTGACGGCGGTGAATCGAACCAGCTGAGTGGTACCACGACACTCCAGTTCGGCCGCCCATCGCCCAGAAAGATTGGACAGGCTCCCGCCTCTGTCAAACGAACGGGATTCGCTCGAGGGCCACAGCAGCACCTTGCATCGACCCGCGCCACCGTCTGACCTGAGCTCTCCATCCACACCCCACTCGAAGCGCTGGGCGTTCTTGAGCGGGATCAAGCGATCGTCCTCGAACCGGACAACAAAGCGGCGGGACGCGACTTGTCCATCTGCAGGCAGTGCAACCATTTCGCCACTCACGTTCTGCTTCAGGTTCAGATGCTGCACCAGGCTCAACGAGAAATCGGCTCCAGCGCCCTGACGGATCTCGAGGATCAGCGGATACCTCTTCGCGCCGCAGTCCGCCGCGCCCACCCAGCGACCCACGGGTGACGCCATCGGCGCCGCCGCAGGTACAGGCGCGGGCAGCTGGGGCCGCGGGGCAACAGCAGCAGGTAGGGCCATATCGACGCGCGCCGTCGCTGCAGGGGTGCCAGGCGTGGGGTTGAAGACGAAGTCTGGCGCGTCGTAGGAGGCCATCGTCCTCGGCTCCTGACGGTGTGGCTGGCCATCACGCCCTTGCTGTGAGGCTGCCAGCCGGCGGACCTCCTGCCTGACTCGGGGAAGCAGTTCTCGAAGGCCAACTCCGGGCCTTCGGATGGCATCCATCAACACTCGGGTGAACACACCGTTGCGGACCGGGTCGTCCGGGCCTAGTCGGTCCAGTGCCCGCTGACCCTTGCTGGCCGAGAACAACAGCACTTGGGAATCGGCCGCAGGGTCGGCGATCAGGCCAGTGGTCGGCAAGGGGCCGGCGGACCGACCCGCATTCGCCGCACGCAGCAAATCGACGATGGGATTGTCGCGGCAGGCGTCCACCACCAGCAGGGAGAAGCGCGCGCCGCGGCCTGCGATATCTGCCGCGACACGATTCAGCGAGATCGACTGGTCGAGCACCTGTTGCTCAGCGAGCGCGAGCTCACTGAGTGGTCGCGTGCTGCCGTCGAGCGGCCGGCGGGACGGATCGGCGATGTCCACCGGCGCCAACGCCGCGATCGGTCCGATCTGCACGCCGTGGCCTGAGTAGTAGAACACCACCTCGTCGTCCGGACGGATGCGCGCGACGAAGTCTTGCAGCGCGGCGTCCATCTGCTGCCGGGTTCCGTTTTGCACGACCCACTTATCTGGCACGTCGAAGCCCGCCTGCCGCAACACTGCGGCCATGTCGCGCGCATCCTTGGCTGCGTTCTGCAGTGGATTCAACGCGCTGTATGCGTCGTTTCCGATCAGGAGAGCCAGCCGGGCAGCCTGAGCATCGGTCAGCGCTGCGACAAAACAGAGCGTGGCGGCCACAAGCGACCGCCGTGTGCGAAACGCGAACGGTGATCGAACAACTTGCATGCCGTGTCTCTCCGGGGTCGTTGAGTTTCTTGAGCCCGCTCGGTGAAAGCCTACATCCCGGGACAAACCTCGCATAGATGCCAAGGACACCACGCTGCGGAACACCGATCAGGTGCAGCGGCCTCGAACCCAACCGGTACATGACATTCAGCTTGCATCTTCGTCGATCGAGGTGCGCTGGGATGATCCAGTTGTGGCTTGGCTTGCCTTCGGTTGCGGCGCGATACCGAATGAAGGTCACAGATGCAGCAACTGCACCGTACGCCATACCGCCTGCCCCCCTGCCGCAGGCTTGAATTGCACGCGAATCGTCTCCAGTCCTTGGGTTCCTTCCAGGCGCAGCATGGGGCTGGTTACCGCGGTTTGAGACCTGATCGCCGCCTTCCAGATTGGCCCTTCGCTGGAAACGCCCTGCGGGTTCACCGTGTACAGGGCCACCGTGCCCGGCGCGTTCGTTCGCAGCTTCAGGGCCAACCGTGCGCCGGTCGGCAGGCTGATGCGCTCGGCGTCCGCGCTGATCTCCTGCCCGGCAACCACCACCCAGGCCTGCAAGCGCGGCCGCTCCGCTGGGCTGCTCTGGACTTCCGGCTCAGGGGATTGCGCAGGCACCGGCGGCGCCGGGCGCGGCTGTACCCGCGGCGGGCGCTCGGCGTCGGCCACCCGCTGGGGCGCTGACGCCACGACACCCGGCGTGGCCACCAGGCCACCCCCCGTCCCAGGCGCCTCTGCGGGCACAGGCACAGGCACGGGCACCGGTGCAGGCACGATTGCAGGCGCGGTACCAGGCCTCGACGCGGCCGACGCGACGGGCGGGCTCGCGGCTGCCACGGGTGTGGGCCTCGGCACCTGTTGCCAACGCTGCCAGCCAAAGCCGGCCACAAGGGCCCCCAGCAGAACCGTGGCAAACACCGTGCCCACCGATACGCGCCCGGCACTTCTTGACGTTGCGTCACGCATGGACGGACTCCCGAGTTCTCATCATCACGGCGCAGGGCCCACGGCGGCCGTGGACCCTGAGGCCTGCTCACTGTTGTCCAACAAGTCCTGCGGCCAAACCGATTCCACAAATGCCAGCGGCTCGGCCACCGGCAGACTGCGCGCCGCGCCGGGTTCCAGTGCCTCCGGCCCCGCTGCCCCTGCGGTCGCCTGGAAGGCAGCCACCACCACGGACGCATCGTCTCGCCCCCCCGCCAGGCGTGCGCGCCGAACCAGGCGTAAGGCCAGGGCGCGCAGGCCGTGCCGTGCGGCGGCTAAACCTTGGGGTTTCAGGCTCGCCCAGTCGGCCCAGGCCGCCACCAGATCGGCATCAGACAGCGCGCCATGCACACCATCTGAACACAGCAGAAGGACATCGCCAGGCAGCAGTTGCAGGCGCTGCACATCGGCCGGCCCCATCATGCCGCCCCCCACCATGCGCGCCGGGTGCTCGGGCTGGCGCCAGGCTGGCGGTGTCAAGCCCAGGTTGGCGTAAGTGTGGTCACGCGTCAGGGCCTGGAGCTGGCCGGCCCGCCAGAGGTAAGCGCGGCAGTCGCCCACATGGCCGATCAACACCTGCCCGTCGGCCCATGTCCAGGCCACCACGGCCATGCTGCCGCCGGTGCCCTGGGCCGGCGGCAGGGCACGCTGCAAGGCCGCCTCACTGCCGCGCAACAGCGCCTGTGCCGCGCTCAAGGCGCTGGCAGCGTCCGGCACCGCCGTCGCTTCCACCCAGTGCTGCACCACGGCGGCACTGGCCAGGTCGCCCCGCCGCCCGCTGCCCACGCCGTCGGCCAGCGCCAGCGTCAAGCCGCCCGCGGCGTGCTGGCGTACCTGCACGGCATCTTCGTTGGGGCGCCCGGCCTCGCGGTGCATGCGGCCGGTTCGTGTTTCGGCCACGGCCAGCCAGGTGGCCTCGTCCGTCGCAGTTTGTAGGTCCATGGTGTTCATGCGGTTCTAGACGCAAGACCCCCGCAGATGTCAGCACCGTCACTGGCGTGCCTGACAGAAGTCACGGGGTTGGCGTCTAGACCTGGCACTGGCCCACTCCTTTGGTGACGACCATGAACCAAGCCCCGAACACCACTCGCCCGCAGGCGGCGCCCACCCGTGCTGCGCACTGGCGCATGGGCTGGCTGCTGCTGCCCCTGGGCGCCGCACTGGCGGGTTGCTTCCTGCTCTACCGCACCTGGCCAGTGCTGCTGCCGCTGCTGGGCGCGGGCTGCATGGGCCTGCTGCTCGCCCGGCTGCTGCCGGGGCGGCTGGGCAGCCTTCGCCTGGCCTGGGTTCCGCGGGCCCTGGCCGCCTTGCTGTGGCTGGCGTATGCCATGCAGGTCGCCTACGGCTGGCGCCTGGAACTCGGCTACTGGGCCAGCCTGGCCCTGGTGTTCGGCTGGCCCTTCATCCACACCGTGTTCTGGGCGCTGTTGGCCGCATGGGCCTTCCCGCGCTGCCTGGGCCCGCAACGCTGAAGGCGCACCCAGCCCGGCACGCCGGGGGCTGCGCCCCGTCACGGGCCCACCGCCACCGGGAAGTCGGCCACCGGCGCCTGGGTGACGGGGGTCTGCCGGCCTCCGGTGAGCGCCTTCACACGCTCACTGACATACAGGTCCAGCATCTTGAAGGTGATGCGCGGGAAGCCCGGCTGGCTGGCCTTGCCCAACAAGCCCTCCACCAGGGCCTTGGTGAAGGCGCCGTTGCCCCAGGCGGTGTCTTCGTAGCTCAGCTGCCGGCCGCTGCTGCTGCTGAACACCACCACGCCGTTGGCGGCGCTGGCCAGTTCGTTGATCACACCATTCAGGTCTTGCATCACGTCGCGGGCCTTGAGGCCGCCGGTGGGCTGGAACACGCCGCCGGAGTGGCATGAATCAAAGAAGAACATCGCCTTGCCCTGCATGTTGCCCAGCACGGAGCGGATGTCGGCCAGCCGCACGCCGGTGCTCAGCAAGCGGTCCGGGTCAGCCCCCACGGGCAGGAAGGTGTAGCCACGGGCACCGTCGATCAGCCCGTGGCCGGCCACGAACATCATGGCCACGTCGTGCTGGGTGGTGCTGCGCTGCAGCCAGTCCATGCCATCCAGGATGGCCTCCTTGCTGGCCTCGCGGTCGGTGAGCAGCCTCACCTCCACGTCGCGGTACAGGCGCCCTTTCTGGCGCTGCAGCGCAGCCACAAAGTCGCGCGCGTCCTTGGCCGGCAGGGCCAGCTTGTTGATGGCCGGGTGCTGGTACTGGGCCACACCCACCGCCAGCACATAGAGCTTGGGCTGGATCTGGAAACCGGCGCTGGCGCCTTGCGGCCCGGCGCCCGCCGTGCCAGGGGCCGCTGCCTGCGCCGGCACGGCCGGCGCGGCCGTCGCACCGGCCCAGGTGACGCGCACCGTCGCGGGGGTAGAACTGCTGTGGCGGTTCTCGGCAAAGACCTGCACCTCGCTGTCCTGCGGCGGCAGGGTCACGGTGATCTCCCGCTCGGCGGTGCCGCCACTGGGGGCGTCCTGCCGGCCCAGGCCGCGAGCCTCGGGCTGCAACTGGCCGTTCACCCGCACCCGCCAGGCGGTCACGGGTGCATCGGCCGCAGTGCGGGCGCGTACCTTGATGGTCAATTGCGGGCTACTGATGCGCAGCTCGGTGCCGGATGTCACCTCGACCACCGGCGGCAGGGCCTGGGCGATGGACACTGGCGCGCTCGGGCGGGCGTTGCCGCGGGCGGCATCGGCCTGGGCCAGGGCCTGGGTTTCGTCCAGCGTGTCCAGCACGCGGTCGATCACGTCCGGGCGGTAGAACTTGTCT
>CAZAIR010000184.1:0-6058 GCA_964485225.1 uncultured Burkholderiaceae bacterium | reverse complement strand
GGGAAGGCTTCAGGCCCAACGTCGGCATCATCCTGCTCAACGCGCGAAACCAGGTTTTTTGGGGCAAGCGCATCCGCACCCACTCCTGGCAGTTTCCGCAAGGCGGTATCAATTACGGCGAGACGCCCGAGCAGGCGATGTACCGCGAGCTCCACGAGGAAGTGGGGCTCAAACACGAGCACGTCCGCATCTTGGCTCGCACCCGCGACTGGCTGCGTTACGAAGTACCCGACCACTTCATCCGCCGTGAAGCGCGCGGCCACTACAAAGGCCAAAAGCAGATTTGGTACCTGCTGCAGTTGGCCGGTCGTGACAGCGACCTGAACTTGCGCGCCACCAACCACCCGGAGTTCGACGCCTGGCGCTGGAACGACTATTGGGTACCGCTCGAAGCCGTGATTGAGTTCAAGCGCGGCGTCTACCAAATGGCCCTGAGCGAATTGGCCCGCTTTTTGCCCCGTGGGGCCGGTGGCCACCAGCCCAACCGCTTCCTGCGCGGCGCTGGCGGCAGCTCGCGCGGCGCACAGCCGCGCTCGCCTTACGGCACATTGGTTGCGCAGTCAGCGCACGCCCAAGACTTAGCCGCCCAGCAGCAAGACGCTGCGCCACCACCCGAAGCGGCAGCTAGCTGAGCACCAAGTTATCGCGATGAATGAGCTCGGGCTCCGCCACATAGCCCAGCAAGCTCTCAATGTCGGCTGACGACCGGCCGGCGAGCAAGCGCGCTTCGGCACTGGCGTAATTGCTCAAGCCACGCGCCAGTTCACGGCCCTCGGTGTCCACCACCGCAATCACGTCACCGCGGTGGAACTCGCCCGATACCTCGCGCACGCCCACCGACAACAGGCTGCGCCCTTGCGCGACCAGCGCCTGCACGGCCCCTGCATCCACCCGCACGCTACCGGCGAGTTGGAGGTGGTCAGCCATCCACAATTTGCGCGCCGCGCGCTTGGCTTGGCCTGCCAGCAGCAAGGTACCGATCGACTCACCCGCCCTCAGTCGGAGCAGCACATCGGGCTCGCGCCCATAGGCGATCACCGTGTGCGCGCCACTGCGCGACGCCCGCTGCGCCGCGAGCACCTTGGTCAACATGCCGCCCCGACCGATGGCCGAGCCAGCGCCCCCCGCCATCGCGGGCAGCGCCGGGTCATCGGCCGCGGCCTCGCTGATCAAGGTGGCCGACGGGTCGGTGCGCGGGTTGGCGCTGTACAAGCCCTGCTGGTCGGTCAAGATCACCAGCACATCGGCATCCAGCAAGTTGGCGACCAAGGCCCCCAGCGTGTCGTTGTCGCCGAACTTGATCTCGTCGTTGACCACCGTGTCGTTTTCGTTGATCACGGGCAACACGCCGTGCTGCAACAACGTCGTTAAGGTTGAGCGAGCGTTCAAGTAACGCTCACGGTGCGACAAGTCGGCATGCGTGAGCAGCACCTGCGCGCTAGCGAGGTCATGGGCTCGCAGGTGCGTCTCGTACATCTGAGCGAGCCCCATCTGCCCAACGGCTGCAGCCGCCTGCAGCGCATGCAATTCACGTGGCCGCTGCGACCAACCCAGACGCTTCATGCCCTCCGCGATGGCACCACTCGATACCACCACCGATTCAACCCCTTGCTCACGCAAGGCGGCCAATTGGCGGCACCACTCGCCAATCGCTCGGGCATCGACACCCCGGCCCTCGTCGGTCACCAAGCTGGAACCGACCTTGACAACGATGCGCTTGGCGCCTACGAGCGACATGGTCAGACCCCGGTATCGAAGCGCGGATCGTGCTCCTTGACCGGAGGCACCTTTTCGGCGCGTACGTGCTCGTAGATGGCGCGCAGAAGGTCTTCACAACCCTCGCGAGTCAGCCCTGAAATGGTGAACACCGGACCCTTCCACTTGAAACGCTTCACGAAGTCTTTGACCTTGGCAGCACGCTCACTGGCATCCACCATATCGACCTTGTTCAGTACCAGCCAACGCGGCTTGTTGTGCAACTCTTCGTCGTACTTCTTGAGCTCGGCCACGATGGCCTTGGCCTCAGCAACCGGGTCGACACCCTCGTCCAACGGCGCGAAATCGACAAGGTGCAGCAGCAAGCGCGTTCGCTGCAAGTGCCGCAAGAACTGGTGCCCCAAGCCAGCCCCCTCGGAGGCCCCTTCGATCAGCCCCGGAATATCGGCCATCACGAAGCTCTGCTCGGGCGCGACCCGCACTACCCCGAGGTTGGGATACAGGGTCGTGAACGGGTAATCGGCGATCTTGGGTCGTGCATTGCTGACCGCTGCGATCAGGGTCGACTTACCGGCGTTGGGCTGACCCAGCAGCCCCACGTCTGCCAGTACACGCAACTCCAACTTCAGCGACTTGGCCTCTCCTGGCCATCCTGGCGTTTTTTGGCGCGGCGCACGGTTGGTGCTGGTCTTGAAATGCAAGTTGCCAAAGCCACCGTCACCCCCTTTGGCGAGCAAAACCTTCTCACCCGGCTCTAGCAACTCGGCAATGATCTCGCCCGTTTCTAGGTCACGCACGATCGTGCCCACCGGCATGCGCAGCACGATGTCATCCGAGGCGGCGCCATTGCAGTCCGAGCCTCGCCCGGCCTCGCCATTACGCGCTTCGTGCCGGCGTGCGTAGCGGAAGTCGATCAGGGTGTTCAGGTTGACATCGCCTTGTGCCCACACGCTGCCGCCACGCCCGCCATCACCACCATCGGGTCCCCCAAATGGAATGAACTTCTCGCGCCGGAAGCTGGCGCAACCGGCACCGCCGTTGCCGGCGACCACGTCGATCGTTGCTTCGTCTACGAACTTCATAGGGATTCCCTCGCGAGAGCAGGCGCCATCCTAGAACGCCAAAAACAAAGGCCCCGCGAAGCGGGGCCTTGCGAACCGAGAAGCCCTTGGATCAGGCTGCGGTCACGATCACCGTGTGACGGCCCAGGGGGCCCTTCACGGCGAAGCTCACCTGCCCGTCGACCAGCGCGAACAAGCTGTGGTCCTTGCCCATGCCGACGTTGGTACCAGCGTGAAACTTGGTGCCACGCTGACGCACGATGATCGAACCAGCGCTGACGACTTGGCCGCCAAACGCCTTCACACCAAGCATCTTCGGCTTGGAATCGCGGCCGTTACGGGTTGAGCCGCCGCCTTTTTTCTGTGCCATTGCTGACTCCTTGCCTGGCGTTTAGCCGTTGACCGCGCTGATGGACAGCTCGGTGTAGGTTTGACGATGCCCTTGGCTCTTCTTGTAGTGCTTGCGACGGCGCATCTTGAAGATGCGAACCTTGTCGTGCTTGCCGTGCGCCAACACCGTGGCGGTGACGGTTGCACCCGTTACCAAGGGCGTACCCACCTTGAGCTCGGCGCCGTTTCCAACAGCGAGCACCTGGTCGATCACGATCTCTTGGCCAACGTCCGCAGCAATCTGTTCTATCTTAATTTTTTCGCCGGCAGCAACCTTGTATTGCTTGCCACCGGTTTTTATGACCGCGTACATTTCAGACCTTTCTTGAGTTCGCCCGCGTCGCTTCTGACACAGGCACCGACCCCACGTTTCAAAACGCAGAGCCTTCCAGTCTAGCACACTCTAGCCAAAGCTCCAGCTCACCCTTGGCGGCGAATGCCCCTCCAGACTGCACTTCCTATAATCGCAGCCCACCCTCCTTTGCCCGAGCCCCTAGTGCAGACCCTCGCCAGCGCTGACCAGCACGCCGACACCCTGGCCGCCCTCAGCGCCGACATGCTGGAAGTGGACCGTTTGATTGCACGTCGATTGCAATCGGACGTCGCACTGATCAACCAAATCGGGGGGTACATCGTGCACGCCGGCGGCAAACGCATGCGCCCCAAGCTGCTGCTGATGTTCGCCAACGCACTTGGCGACAAGTTGGGCCACCGTCATGAGTTGGCGGCCGTGATCGAGTTCATCCACACAGCCACCCTTCTGCACGACGATGTGGTGGATGAATCGGCGCTGCGGCGCGGCCAGCAAACCGCCAACGCCATGTTCGGCAATGCCGCGAGCGTGTTGGTAGGCGACTTTCTGTACTCCCGCGCCTTCCAGATGATGGTGTCATGCAATCGGATGCGCGTACTCGAAGTGTTGGCTGAAGCGACCAACGTGATCGCTGAGGGCGAAGTGCTGCAATTGATGAACGTGCACGACCCTGACACGACAGTCGACCAGTACTTGCGCGTGATTCGCTACAAGACCGCCAAGTTGTTTGAAGCCAGTGCAAGGCTCGGCGGCATCATTGCCGATGTCGACGCCGGGACTGAAGCAGCTTGTGCTGCCTACGGGCGCGCCATGGGCACGGCCTTTCAGTTGATCGACGACGTGCTGGACTACGAAGGCGACGCCGAACTGCTGGGCAAGAACATCGGCGATGACTTGCGGGAGGGCAAACCCACTTTGCCGCTATTGCTGGCCATGCAAATGGCACCAGAAGCTGACCGCGCGCTGGTCCGGGCTGCCATTTTGCAAGGCGACATGACGCAGCTACCCGACATCGTGCGCATCGTCCGCAGTTGCGGCGCCCTGGAAGCAACACGCCAAGCAGCAAGAGACGAAGCCGCCCATGCGGCAGAGAGCCTGAGCCACTTACCTAGCAATGCCTGGACAAAAGCTCTGTTAGAATTTGCGGCTGTTTCGGTAGATCGCTCGTCCTGAGTGATGCGACGACTGGTCGATGACCTTCGCCGCAGCGCCGAATTCGGGGTGTAGCTTAGCCTGGTAGAGCGCTACGTTCGGGACGTAGAGGCCGGAGGTTCGAATCCTCTCACCCCGACCACCGTAACTGGTGTTTGCTTTCGGTAGCAAGCCCGTATTTGGGTGCTGCTCCCTAAGGTTTACAGTCCAAGGTCATGACGAACTGGCCTCCCTCTCATGCAAATTGACGCCCCCGGGGCTGAAGCCCATCTCAGTGGTGCGGCACGCGTGCTGGTCAATGCCGGCCGCCTTCAAGCGAAGGTGGCCGACGACTTGGGTCGTCAAGCCAAAGAAAAGAAGATCGGTTTCGTGTCGGCGGTCGTCAGCGCTGGCGCAATCTCATCCTCTGACTTGGCGCACACGCTGTCACAAGCGTTGTCGATCCCGTTGGTTGACCTTAACGCGATCGATCCGCAGCGCATACCGCGGGACTTGCTGGATGCGAAGCTGGGCCAGCAGTACCAAGTGGTGGCGCTGGGCCGCCGAGGTAACCGGCTGATCATCGGAGGCGCCGACCCAACCGACCAAGAGGTGGTTGAGCGCATCAAGTTCGCCACGCAACTGCAATCGGACTGGGTGATCGTCGAGCAAGACAAGCTCACCAAGTTCTTGACCGGGACAGGCGCCTCAGCAGCAGAGGCGCTAGAAAGCATGGCGGGGGGCGATTTCGATTTCGACATCGCCGAAGAAGCCACCGAGCAAAAGGATGAGACACCGGACATCACAGAGGTTGAAGACGCGCCGGTCGTTCGCTTCCTTCAAAAAATGCTGGTGGACGCGATCAACATGCGGGCATCGGACCTTCACTTTGAACCCTACGAGTACCACTACCGGGTGCGGTTCCGCATCGACGGGGAACTGCGCGAAATCACCCAGCCGCCGATCGCGATCAAGGACAAGCTGTCGTCTCGCATCAAGGTGCTGTCCCGCATGGACATCGCCGAGCGACGCATCCCGCAAGACGGCCGGATGAAACTGAAGTTCGGTGCCAAGGCCATCGACTTCCGGGTGAGCACCTTGCCCACCTTGTTTGGCGAGAAGATCGTGATCCGGATCCTGGATCCCTCGTCTGCGAAGTTGGGAATCGACGCACTGGGGTACGAGAAAGCCGAAAAGGACCGCTTGATGCACTGCATCCAGCGGCCTTACGGCATGATTTTGGTGACAGGCCCTACGGGTTCGGGCAAGACGGTGTCGCTTTACACCTGCCTCAACATCCTGAACCAGCCCGGCGTGAACATCTCGACGGTGGAGGATCCGGCGGAAATCAACTTGCCGGGCGTGAACCAAGTCAACGTGAATGACAAGGCTGGGATGAACTTCGCCGCAGCGCTCAAGTCCTTCCTGCGCCAGGATCCTGACGTCA
>CAZAIR010000183.1:0-6097 GCA_964485225.1 uncultured Burkholderiaceae bacterium | reverse complement strand
TGCCGAAGCTGACCTGCGGCAGGATCACGCTGTGCGCGCCATCGGCCACGCGCGAATCGATCTCCACGCCGCGGTTGATGGGGCCGGGGTGCATCACGATGGCATCGGCCTTGGCCCAGGCCAGGCGCTCTTCGGTCAGGCCGTAGTGGTGGAAGTACTCGCCCGAGCTGGGCAGCAAGGCCCCGCTCATGCGTTCGTTCTGCAAGCGCAGGGTGATCACCACATCGGCGCCTGCTATGCCTTCTTTGAGGTCGTGGCACACGCGCACGCCCATCTCGCGCAGGTCACCGGGCACCAGGGTTTTGGGGCCCACAGCGCGGATGTCGGGCACGCCCAAGATGCTCAGTGCGTGGATGTCAGACCGCGCCACGCGGCTGTGCACGATGTCGCCCACGATAGCCACCGACAGCTGCGTGAAGTCGCGCTTGTAGTGGCGGATCGTGTACATGTCGAGCAGGCCCTGCGTGGGGTGCGAGTGCCGGCCGTCGCCCGCGTTCACCACGTGCACGTGCGGCGCGCAGTGCTGGGCGATCAGGTAGGGCGCGCCGCTCTCGCTGTGGCGCACCACGAACATGTCGGCGTGCATGGCACTCAGGTTGGCCACGGTGTCCAGCAGGGTCTCGCCCTTGGCGGTGGAGCTGCGCGCGATGTCGAGGTTCAGCACGTCAGCGCTCAGGCGCTTGGCGGCGATCTCGAAAGTGGTGCGGGTGCGGGTGCTGTTCTCAAAGAACAGGTTGAACACCGACTTGCCGCGCAGCAGCGGCACCTTCTTCACGTCACGGTCGCTGACGGAGACGAAGGTGCTGGCGGTGTCCAGGATGTGCGTGAGCACGCTCTTGGGCAGGCCTTCCATGCTGAGCAGGTGGATCAGCTCACCGTGCTTGTTCAGTTGGGGGTGGCGTTTGCTTAGCATCACACCGTCTCCACGTCAAAAGTGAAACCGCTGCCCTCGCGCTTCAGGTGCAGGCGCTGGTTGGCGCCCAGGCTGATGCGCGCAGCGGCCAGGTCGGCGTGCATGGGCAGCTCGCGGCCATTGCGGTCCACCAGCACGGCCAACGCCACGCGGGCCGGCCGGCCGTAGTCGAACAACTCGTTCAGCACCGCGCGGGTGGTGCGGCCGGTCCACAGCACGTCGTCCACCAGCAACACTGGCGCGCCGTCGATGGACTGGGTGAGCTTGGTCGCGTCGGCCGTGGCCGACAAGCCGCGCGCCGCGTAGTCATCGCGGTGCAAGCGGCTGCTGATGACGCCGGGCGCACCCTCGCGGCCCAGGTCCCGGTGCAGGGCCTCGGCCAGCCAAGCGCCACCGCTCCAGATGCCGACGAGTTGCGCGCCCACCCACTCGGGGCGGGTCAGGAAGGCGCGGGTCTGCGCCAGCAGCTCCGCGTAAAGGGAATCTGCATCCAAGGCCAAAGCCGTCATGGCGTCGCACTTTCTCGAAAAAACTGGTCCAGGATCAGGGCCGCCGCTGTGGCGTCCACGTCGCGCGCGCCCATGGCTTCGGCTTCCACGCTGGTGTAACGCTCGTCGACCTCGAACACGGGCTTGTGAAACCGGCCGCGCAGCGAGGCAGCGAATTTGGTGGCCGCCGCCGTCATCGCGTGCGGCGCGCCGTCGGGGTGGCGCGGCACGCCCACCACCAGGGCATCGGGTTGCCACTCGGCCAGCAGCGCGGCAATGGGCGGGAACACGGCCTTGCCCGGCGTGTGCAAGGTCGTCAAAGGCCGCGCACCGGCCAGCCGCACCCCCGTGGCCACGCCCACGCGGCGCAGCCCAAAGTCAAAGGCCAGCGCCGCTTGCACGTCTTGCGCCCTCAAGCGTGACCAGCCTCTTGGCTGAGCATGCGCGGGTCGATGCCCAGCAGGCGCAGCGCGTGGTCGTAGCGATCGGCCGGCGGCGTGTCGAAGATCAGCTCTGGCACGGCATCCACCGTGAGCCAGCCGTTGCGGCCAATCTCTTCTTCCAGCTGCCCAGCCGACCACCCGCTGTAGCCCAGCGTCACCAAGAGCTTACGCGGGCCGGCGCCATGGCTCAGGGCCTCCAGCACATCGCGGCTGGTGGTCATCTCCAGCCCGCCGGGGATGGCGAGCGTGGCGTTGTAGTGCCCGCCCGCTTCGTCCAGACGCTCATGCAGCACAAAGCCGCGCTCGGTCTGCACCGGCCCGCCGAAGAACACCGGCGCTTGGCGCAGGTCGTCGCGCTGCAGGGTCAGGTCGACTTTCTCGAACAAACCGTCCATGTCCATGTCGATCGGCTTGTTGATGACCAGCCCCAGGGCGCCCTTCTCGTTGTGCTCACACAGGTAGATCACGGCCCCGGCAAAGGTTTCATCGGCCATGCCGGGCATGGCGATCAAAAACTGGTTGGTGAGGTCCATCGCGGGCTTGGTCATGGCCCCAATTCTAGGGAGGGTGGGTCTGTGGAAGCCGGCTGACTCCCTTCCTTGTCGAGGGGCACTGAAGTTGAGCCCATCGCTGCGACTTCCAGAGCGAACCACAATGAAGCGATGACCCCCACCCTCGTTTGGCTGCGCCGCGACCTGCGCCTGCACGACCACGCCGCCCTGCACACGGCCTGCGCCAGCGGCGCCCCTGTGTTCGTCGCCTTCGTGTTCGAGCGCGACATCCTCGACACCCTGCCCCGCGCCGACCGTCGCGTCGAGCTGATTTGGCACGCGCTGGCCGACATCGAGCGCCAGCTGCGCGAGCGAGGTGTGGGCTTGATCGTTCGGCACGGCCGGGCGCGCGAGGTGATCCCGGTGTTGGTGCGCGAGCTGGGCGCGCAGCGGCTGGTGTTCGCCCACGACGACGACCCTTTCGCCTTGGCGCGAGACGGCGCCGTGCGCGCCGCCCTGCCCGGCGTGCGGGTGGACAGCGTGCAAGACGTGACCGTGTTCGAGCGCAGCGAGCTGCTGACCGGCGCGGGAAAGCCTTACACCGTGTTCACGCCCTACAAAAACAGCTGGCACAAAGCGATGGTGGCCGAGGGTGCCGCGCGGCTGGCGGCGCGCACGCCCAACTTGCAGGCCTTGGCGCCCTCCCCGCTGGCCACCGGGCTGCCGAGCTTGGCCGAACTGGGCTTCGAGCCCACCGATCTGCACGAGCGCTACCGCGGCGGCGCCACCCAGGCCCGCGCGCAGCTGGCCGAGTTCGTGACCGAGCGCATGGCGGCGTATGCCGAGACGCGCAACTTCCCCGCCGTCAAAGGCCCGAGCTACTTGAGCCCCGCGCTGCGCTTCGGCCTGGTGGCCCCGCGCGAGCTGGCCCGCGCCGCCTGGCCGCTGCGCGAACTGACGGGCGCCGGCGGCTGGCTGAACGAGCTGATCTGGCGGGATTTCTATCACCAGGTGCTGCACCACCACCCGGCCGTGGTGGACGGCCCGCTGAAGACCGACTACGCCCGCGTGGTGTGGGACGAAGGCCCCGAGGCCGACGCGCTGTTTGCCGCCTGGGCGGAAGGCCGCACCGGCTACCCGCTGGTGGATGCCGCCATGCGCCAGCTGAACCAAACCGGCTACATGCACAACCGCCTGCGCATGGTGGCCGCCAGCTTTTTGTGCAAGCACCTGGGGCTGAACTGGCAGCGCGGCGAGGCCTACTTTGCCGAGAAGTTGCTGGACTTCGACTTGGCCGCCAACAACGGCGGTTGGCAGTGGGCGGCCAGCTGCGGCTGCGATGCACAGCCCTACTTCCGCATCTTCAACCCCACCGCGCAGAGCGAGAAGTTCGACGCCAAGGGCGTGTTCGTGCGCCGCTACGTGCCCGAACTGGCGCGGCTGACCGACGGCGCTATCCACGCGCCGTGGGCGGCCAAGCCGATCGAGCTGGGGGGCTTGCGCCTGGGGGTGGACTACCCCCGGCCGGTGGTGGACCACGCCGAGGCGCGGGCCAAAACCTTGGCGCGCTATGCGGTGGTGAAGGCGGGCTGAAGGGCTGCTGACAGGGCAGCCAGCGCGTCAGGTGGGCGCGCAGCCGGCAGCAACCATCTGCCGCTCGATGCGCTGGATCTGGTCGTGCATCCGGTCCACCGAGGCCGAGTGGTCGATGTTGGTGTTGCGGCTGTTGCGCACCGCGCCATTGCGAAAGCCAAAGGCATCAGCGCGCAGCTTGTTGAGACGGGCGCAGTCGGCCGGTGAGGCCTTGGCTTGGCCTTCCGCCCCTGCTTGTGCGGGCGGCTGCAAGCTGTTGGCGCGCGCAATCTCAGCGTTGGCGCGGCGCTTGGCGTCTGCCACCTCCTGCGCACTGGGGCCCGGAGGCAGATCCACCTGCTTGCCTTGACCGGCACAGGGGGTGGATTGGTACACCGTCTTGCCTCCAGTCGAGCACTTGAACACGCTCTGCGCCCAGGCGGGCGACAAGGCCACCGCGCAACAGACGGTTGCGCACACGCGCACCCAGCGCAGCAGCTGGGGCCTCATGGCTTGCGGCGCCAGATGGGCGGCACGATCTTGCCGCGCCGGTGCGCCATCACCAGCATCACGATGCCCGCGCCGGTGCACAACACCAGCGCCAGCACCGACGACTCGACGCCAAACTTGCCACCGGTCAGCAGGTCCGGCCCTTGCACGGTGGAACGGATCAGGCCAGGCGCGGCCTCGTTGCCGGACACGATGCTCGAAAAGATGGCCGACTGCGTGTAGTTCCAGGCCATGTGGAAGCCGATGCTGAGCCACAGCCGGCGGGTCAGGATGTAAGCCGCGCCCAGCAAGGTGCCGGCCTCGACGGCGATGAACAGGGCGCCCTCCAGCGTACCTTCCGGGTTCATCAGGTGCGTGAGACCGAACACGAGCGACGACACCACCAGCGCCACCCACGAGCCGAACCAAGCCTCAACGGCGCGCAGCAGCACGCCGCGGAACAGCAGCTCCTCGAACACGCTGGAGCTGATGGCCATGGCCACGGCGGGGATTAAAAAGCTCAGCGGGTTGAGGCCCTGGACGCGGTAGATGCCCATCGCCATCAAGACCAACTCGCAAGCGGTGTAGAGGCCGGCGCCGATGAGCAAGCCCAGGCCGAACTCGCGCCCCATGCCCGACGTGCTCAGCTCTGACACCTCGCGGCGCTCCACAAAGTGCGCGTAGGCGGCATAGACCGCCAAAGCGGCAATGGCCATGGCCACAACGTGCATCACGGCCTTGGTGGGCTCTTTGGCGTAGCTCAACATCACGTCGCCGTTCAACGCCATGAGCACGACGAGCAAGAAGCCCAGCAGCAACAGGCGCCCCGGTGGGGAGGCCAGAACGCGGAGCGGGAGGCTGGCGGGGGCTTGGGGGGTGCTGTTCATGCCGGCACTGTCCGCCAGCGAATGCCGATCCGGCAAGAGGAATGACACGGAGGCATGGGGCCCGCTCAACCGGTGGCGTTCGCCCCATCGGCGCTGGGGCCCAGCAGCCAAGCCTCCACCTTGTTGGCCACGGCCTTGCTGCTCAGCAAATCCAGGTGCCCCACGCCGCGGGCAACCCACTGCCGCTCGGGCGGGAATGGCAGCCGGCGTGCGGGGTCGCGGTGCTGGCCGAGGGCGCTGGGCAGGCGCACCAAGCCATCGCCCAGCATGCGGGGCTTGAGCGATGCGGGGTCGTCGCCCAGCGTGCCGGCCACGGCCCAGCAGCGCGGGCCTTGTGGGGGTGCGGGCGGCAGGCCCACTTCGGGGCCCAGGCCGTGGCGCAGGTCGGTGATGCCGGCGCTGCGGATGCGGCCCAAGCGCGCCAGCGGCGCGGCGTAAGGCGCCGCGGCAAGCAGCAGGTCCACGCCGTAGCCGGCCTTCTCCAGCGGGGCGCCGAAGTGGGGCGTGCCCAGGCAGACGAGGTCGCTGACACGGCGCGTCCACGGCGCCTTGGCGGCCTGGTGGAAGGCGCTGCGCGCCACCAGCCCGCCCATGCTGTGGCACAACAAAACCACGCGCCCGAGGCCGGCGCCCCGGTGCGGCCACACGCGCAGCAGCGTGGCCATCAGGGCGGCGAACTGGCGGCCGTTTTCCTCCACCGGCAAACCGGTGTTGTAGCGAAGGTAGACCGGCGTGAGGCCCAGCGCGGCGGCCAGTTGTTCGCCGTGGTCGTGGCCCTTGCGGCGCCATTGGCGGTCGTTCATGCACAGGCCGT
>CAZAIR010000182.1:0-6121 GCA_964485225.1 uncultured Burkholderiaceae bacterium | reverse complement strand
GTGCAGCCGAGGCGGCCGGCCAAGCGTTGGTTCACCGCCACGCGAAAGCCGCGCATCAAGTTGAGGCCGGCGAGCTGGGCATAGGCATCGCCGTGCTGATCGCAGGTGCCGGCATAGGGCATGGCGGTGGTGACCGAGGTGGCCGATTGAACGTTGAGCGCGCGGTCAACCACCAGCTGAAGCTGCATGGCGTGAATCGGCTCGCCTGCCGGGCGTACGCCGGTGGCAAGGGGCATGTCGAAGGTTTTGGTGTCCCGTAAAGAGGCTTCGACGTCGAACAGACCATCACTGCGCTCGAACACCTGCACCGCCACCTGACGGGTGTGCAACAAGGTGCGTTGAACTGGGGGCGAGGGACTGGCAGCGGCACTCATGAGGGGCAGGATTGTGCCCGCCGTTACAGATGGGTTACGCCGTGCGGCGCTTGTCCGCGGTCAAGCGCAACGCCAATTCCGTGGAAAAACCGCGGCTAACCAGGAATCGAATGCGGCGCGCACGCTCCTTGTCATCGGCCGGCGGGGCGTCGCCAAAGCGGCGTTGCAACAGCGCTTGGGCCCGCTCGGGCTCGGTGGCTTGCACGTCCTGCCACACCTCACCCGACGGCGCCAGGCCGTGCAGGCCCAGTTCGGCCTTCAAGCGGCGCGCACCCAGTCGGGGGGCACGTGTGCGCAGCCGGCTGTCGATGTAACGGGCCTCGCTGAGCCAACCTTCGGCGGTCAGTGCGTCCAGCAGCGCATCCACCTGGGTTGCGTGGCCAGCCAGCTGTTCGGCCGGATCGGGCTCTTCCGCAGCCTCGGTCTGGCTGACCGCCAACAAGCGGGCGTTGCGATCGGCGCGCTGGAGCGCGGCCATCAACTTGCGGCGCAGTTCGGTGCGGCTGTGCTCGCGTTGGGCGAGGGCCGCCAGGGCACGGCCGCGCAGGCTCAAGCCAATTGGTTTCAGGCCCACGCAATCCAACCCACGTGCTCAAGCCCAAACTGCCGGCTCCAGCGGCAGCCCGGGGCGGGCATCAGCTGGGGTGAGGCTGCGGCCGGGCAAACCGTCTCGCCAAGCAGGCGCGGTGGTCGCATCGGCCCAGTACTCGTCGATGTGGGCGATCCACTCGCCGTCGAACTGGAAATGGCTGTGTGCCCAGAACGATTGGGGACCGTGGTCGACGCGAACCAGGCTCAGCACCTCGTCGGGGCCCAAGCGCACCAAGCTCAGCAAGCGCACCGTCCAGCCCTCCGGGTACACGGCATTGACGTGAATGATGGCCTCAGCGCCATCGAATCGCTCCCGCGTCGCACGCCAGCGGCAGCTGGCATGCGGGTGCAGCAGGGCCGTAGCGGTCGGCCAATCGCGCGCCTGGATAAGCGCCCAGTACAGGCCAACGCGGCGCAGGCCAGCGTCAGTGGGCAAGCCGCTCACTCGGCGGCGCCGGGAGCCTCGTTGGCCAGGGCCACGCCCGCGGCTTCGCGGATCTTGTTCTCGATCTCGCGCGCCAAATCGGGGTTCTCGCGCAGGAACTCGCGCGAGTTGTCCTTGCCTTGGCCAATCTTTTCGCCCTTGTAGGCGTACCAAGCGCCGCTCTTGTCGACGATCTTGTGCAACACGCCGAGATCGATGATTTCGCCCTCCAGGCTGATGCCCTCGCCGTACAGGATGTCGAACTCAGCCGTCTTGAACGGGGGCGACACTTTGTTCTTAACGACCTTGACCTTCGTCTCGGAGCCGATGACCTCTTCGCCCTTCTTGATCGAGCCGATGCGCCGGATGTCAAGGCGCACGGAGGCGTAAAACTTCAGCGCATTGCCGCCGGTGGTGGTTTCGGGGCTGCCGAACATCACGCCGATCTTCATGCGGATTTGGTTGATGAAGACGACCATGGTGTTGGTCTTCTTGATGGTGCCGGTGAGCTTGCGCAGCGCTTGGCTCATCAAGCGGGCCTGCAGACCCGGCAAAGCGTCACCCATTTCGCCTTCGATCTCGGCCTTTGGCGTGAGGGCGGCGACCGAGTCGACCACGATCAGGTCGACCGAGCCGGATCGGACCAGTGCATCGACGATCTCCAGCGCTTGCTCGCCGGTGTCGGGCTGGCTGATGAGCAACTCTTGCAGGTTGACGCCCAGCTTCTGCGCATACTGGACATCCAGCGCGTGCTCGGCGTCGATGAAGGCACAGGTGCCGCCAAGCTTTTGCATCTGGGCGATGACTTGCAGCGTGAGCGTGGTTTTGCCCGACGACTCCGGGCCGTAGATCTCGACCACCCGGCCGCGCGGCAGACCGCCCACGCCCAAGGCGAGGTCCAGGCCCAAGGACCCCGTGGAAACCACTTGGATGTCCTCGATCACTTCGCCCTCGCCCAGGCGCATGATGGAGCCCTTGCCGAATTGCTTTTCGATCTGGGCCAGTGCGGCTTGCAGGGCTTTTTGCTTCTCGGTGGTGGCGACTGCGGTGTTCATTCGGACTCCTGGGCACGCGATGCCGTGCGGGTGGTTACTGGATATCTATACAGCAGTCTAGCAACAAAACATGCTGACTTTGACAAGCCTATGCACATCCTGATTGCCGAAGACGACTTGGTGCTGACCGACGGTCTGCAGCGCGCCTTGAGCGCTGCGGGCTACACGGTCGACCACGTGGCCAGCGGCTCTGAGGCCGACTCGGCCCTGCTGCTGCAAAACTTTGATTTGCTCATTCTCGACCTGGGGCTGCCCAACCTGCCGGGCCTGGAAGTGCTGCGCCGCATGCGCGCCCGCGGCCAGCACACACCGGTGCTGATTTTGACGGCGGCCGACAGCGTGGAGCAGCGTGTGAAGGGGCTGGACTTGGGCGCCGACGACTACATGGCCAAGCCGTTTGCGCTGCAAGAGCTGGAGGCGCGGGTGCGCGCCCTCACCCGGCGCGGCATCGGTGCCACTGGGCAGCTGGTGCGCCACGGCGCCTTGAGCTTCGACCCCAGCAGCCGCGTGGCTTACCTGGGCGAGCAGGTGGTGGAGCTCTCAGCGCGTGAGGTGAGTCTGCTGGAGGCCTTGCTGCAACGCGCCGGTCGCTTGGTGAGCAAGGATGCACTGGTGCAGGCCTTGTGCAGCTGGGGCGACGAGGTGAGCAACAACGCCATCGAGGTGTACGTGCACCGCCTGCGCAAGAAGCTGGAACCCGGTGGCGTGCGCATCGCCACCGTGCGGGGCTTGGGCTATTGCCTGGAAAAGGTCAGCGAAGCACCGTGAGAGCCCGCGCACCGCGCTCGCTGTTTGGCGAGCTGCTGGATTGGATGCTGGCACCGCTGCTGGTCATTTGGCCGGTCAGCGTGCTGCTGACTTGGGGCGTGGCCCAGAGCCTGGCCCAGCGCCCCTTCGACCGCCAACTGGTGGCCGCCGCCCAAAGCCTGGCCGAGCAGCTGCAGGTCGCGCCAGCGGAGCCCCATCTGCGGCCCTCGTTGGGCACCGAGGGCTTGACCCTGCTGCAACAAGACGCTGACGCCCCGGTGCTGTTCCAGGTGCTGGACACCACCGGCGCGCTGCTGGCCGGCGATGCCCGGCTGCCGGTGCCCACCCGCGACGCCGACGAACAAGGCACGCCGCACTTGCAGGATGTGCAGTTGCTGGGCGAAAGCCTGCGCGTCGTCACGCTGTGGGTGCAGACGGGCACCCAGAACGCGCCCAAGTGGATGCTGGTCCAGGTCGCTGAAGGCCTGGGCAAACGTGAGCAGCTGGCCACTGACATCGTGAAAGGCGTGCTGCTGCCGCAGTTCGCGCTGCTGCCGCTGTCGGCCCTGCTGGCCTGGTTGGCGCTGACGCAGGGCTTGAAGCCGCTGCAGACCCTGTCGGACCGCATTCGCGCGCGCTCGGCCGATGACCTCAGCCCAATCTCCGAGAGCGATGCCGCCGAGGAGCTGCTGCCCCTGGTACGCGCCACGAACGAGCTGCTGGCACGGCGCGAGCACGCCATGCAGCTGCAGCACCAGTTTTTGGCCGACGCCGCGCACCAACTCAAAACCCCGCTGGCCGGCCTGCGCATGCAGGCTGAGCTGATGGGCCGTGCGCTGGCCAGTGGCCAAGCCGGCCCGGCCGAGCTGGCGCGCTCCTTCGAGCAGATTGCCGTGGGCAGCCAGCGCGCCGCCAACATGGTGAACCAGCTGCTGGCCCTGGCGCGATCTGACGCGGCCGGCACGGCGCCACCTGAGCTGATCGACCTGGCCTCGCTGGCGCGCGAGGTGACGCAAGACTTTGTGCCGCGGGCGATGGAAAAGCGCATCGACCTCGGCTTCGAAGGCCCCGAATCCAGCCACGAGCGCGTGCTGGGCGAGCCCTGGCTGCTGGCCGAGCTGGTGCGCAACTTGGTGGACAACGCGCTGCGCTACACGCCGCGCGGCGGCGAGGTGACGGTGCGCGTGACCGAAGACCCCTTTGGCCACGTGCTGGTGCTGGAGGTGGAAGACAGCGGCCCGGGCATCGCGCCCGAAGCCCGCGAGCGGGTGTTCCAGCCCTTCTACCGCGCGCTGGGCACGGGCGTCGAGGGCTCGGGCCTGGGGCTGACCATCGCCGGCCAGATCGCCGAGCGCCACGGCAGCCGCATCGAGCTGGAAGACTGCCGCGAGCGGCGCGGCCCGGACACGCTGCCCGGCGCGCGCTTCAGGTTGCGCTTGGCGGCACAGCCGGCGCCGGTCCCCGAAGCGGAGCCTGCGCCGCCCGCCTGAGCTGCTCGGCCGCGGCCTGCAAGCTGGCAGGCTGCAGATCGGCCAACACACAGGGCTGGGCGTGCGGGCGGGCCGCGTCGGCGCGGGCGTAGCAGGGGTCGTAGTGCTGCTGCATCACGCGGGCAAACAAGGTGGGCACGTCACCGGCATCGGCCAGGGCCTGCCAGGCCGCCAGCACCGCGCCGCCCACCAGGGGCTTGAGCGGCTGCAGCGCGCGCAGCATGGCTTGCGGGTTTTGGGCGAGGTGCGGGTAGTCGGCCATGCAGGCCTGCACGCGCGCGTCCAGCGGCGCACTCACCCGCCAGGCCGGCGCGCGGCGCAGGGCGGCGAACAAGGTGTCGGGGATCTGCAGCAGGCCGATGCGCTTGCTCTCGTCCTCCACCCACACCGGCAGTGCCGGGTCGAACTGGCTGATCTGGGCCATCAGGGCCGAGTCAAAGCCTTTCTGCGTGGGCTGGGGCTGGTCGGGCAGACGGCCCAGCAAGGAACCCCGGTGGCAGGCGGCGCCCTCCAGATCCAGCACTTGCGCGCCTTGGGCTTGCAGCGCGTGAAGCAGCCGCGTTTTGCCGCTGGCGGTGTGGCCGCACAGCACGCGCCACTGCAGCTGCGGGATGCGCTCGGCCAGGCCGGCGCGCACCCAGGCGCGGTAGGCCTTCCAGCCGCCGGGCAGCACGTCCACCGCGAAGCCGATGTTGCGCAGCGGCTCGGCCCAAGCCCGACTGCGCTTGCCGCCGCGGAAGCAGTACACCAGCAAGCGCGCCTGCTTGGGCAGCGGTGCGATGACGCTGCCAATGTGCTGCGCCACGTTGCGCAGCGCGTACTGCGCGCCGATCACGTAAGCCCGGTGCGGGTCGGTGCGGTGCAGCGTGCCCACTTCGGCGAACTCGTCTTGGCTGACGATGGGCAGGTTGATCGCGCCGGGCAGGTGGTCCTCGTCGAACTCTTTAGGGGTGCGGGCGTCAATGACCAGCGTGTACTCGTGCAGCGGGCGCACGCCGGGCAGACCTTGCAGCGTGGGCGCGCCCATCAACGCACACGCAGGCCGCGGTCCGCGACCGAAGGGTCGCCACCACGTTCCATCACGCGGCCCACCACCGCCGCTTGGCCGAAGCCCATTCGCCCAAAGGTGTCCTGCACCGCAGGCAGCGCAGCGGGGCTGCAGCTCACCAGCAGCCCGCCACTGGTTTGGGGGTCGCAGAGCAGCGCGCGGTCGGTGTCGGCAAAGCCGGGGGGCAGCGCCACCTCGGCACCGTAGGCGGCCCAGTTGCGCGTGCTGGCGCCGGTGATGCAGCCTTGCTCGGCCAGCGCGCGCACGCCAGGCAGCAGGGGCACGGCGGCCCAGTCGATCTCCACCGCCGCGCCGCTGCCGCGCGCCACTTCCAGCGCGTGGCCGGCCAGGCCGAAGCCGGTGACGTCGGTCAGCGCGTGCACGCCGGGCAG
>CAZAIR010000181.1:0-6130 GCA_964485225.1 uncultured Burkholderiaceae bacterium | reverse complement strand
AGGAGGACCCCGTTCTATCCATTGAACTATGGCGAGCGGGCCAATCAAGGGCGCGGTGAGGGCGTGTGGCGTGCGCTGTGTGCGGCGTGAACGCCCCCCCGGAAACCGGCGCGCATCATAGGCGAGCCACCCGTTGGGTGGCCGGTGCCGCCAACGCGCCGCACACGTTGCTGGCGGAGGCTCTGGACATTGGATCGCGCTGATCACTGAGACTTTTGTCACTTTTCGTGCGTTGTGCAGGCCCTCAAAGTGGGGGGGCTTCAAGTTAGGGGGGTGCCACAAAATGCGCGCTGTCTGTTCTCGTAAGCCCCGAGTTTTTGCTGGCTTTACCCAAAAGGGCTATCGTCATCAAGCACTTGCGATGCTTTTTTCAACCCCGCTGAACCCATAACCGAGGCGCGCAACAGCCGGCCAGCCGCGAATCAATTCGCAGCCGCCCCGCAGAGCGTGCGCACGGGCCTGACCATGACCCAACCCCGTCTGCTGCTCCCCCTGATCCTGACTGCCGTGTTCTCTGCCGCCCAGGCGCAAGACCAGGCCGCCCTCAAGGCCGTGGCCGAGAAGGCTTTGGCCACCAGCCCGGATGTCACCGCGCGCTGGCACGCTTATCAGGCGGCGGTGGAAGGGGTGACTGCAGCCCGTGCGGCGCGAGGTCCGCAGGTGAGCCTGACGGCCGAGGCTGGACACGAGCGCTTCACCAATGACGTCGCTGCCAGCAGCAGCCTGAACCGCACCGGCGTCGGCTTGAACTTGACCCAAGTGCTTTGGGACGGCCTGGGCAGCCAACGGGAGATGCAGCGCGTCTCGCGCGAGCGACTGAACCGCTTCTTTGAACTGATGGACGCCAGCGAAACCACGGCTCTGGAAGCCGTGCGCGCCCTGACCGACGTGCAACGCATGCGCCGGTTGGTGGCTTTGGCGACCGAGAACGTGACCGAGCACCGCAAGGCGCTCGAGAAGATCGAGTCGCGCGTCAAAGCCGGCGTGGGCCGCGGTGTGGACTTGGAGCAGGCGCAAGCCCGCTTGGCCTTGGCCGAGTCCAACTTGGTCACGGAGCGCGCCAACTTGCACGACGTGGTGGCTCGCTACCAGCGCGTGGTGGGCGAAGCCCCGCAGCGCACTGTCGCCCCCCTGGCCCCGCTGGACGCCCAGTTGCCGGCCAGCGCACCCGAAGCCGTCAAACAAGCGGTGGCGCAGCACCCGGCCATCCGCGCCGGCATCGCCTCCATGCAGGCCGCCGAGTTCGCGGTCAAGACCCGCGAGTCGCTGCTGCAGCCGCGGGTTGAGTTCCGCGCACGCACTGGCCGTGGCAACAACTACAACGGCCTGGAAGGCCGCCGTGGCGATACCGGTGCCGAGGTGGTGCTGAACTGGCGCTTGTACGACGGCGGTGCCGACCGCGCCCGGGTGCGCGAGCAAGCCGCTTTGTTGGGCCAAGCGAGCGACCTGCGTGACAAAGCCTGCCGCGATGTGACCCAGACCGCCGCCATCGCGTTCAACGACGTGAGCAAGCTGCGCGAGCAGATCGTGCTGCTGCAGGCCAACACCGAGGCCATTGAGCGCGCCCGTCAGGCCTACCGCCAGCAGTTCGATATCGGTCAGCGCAGCCTGCTGGACCTGTTGAACGCCGAGAACGAGGCCTACACCGCGCAGCGCGCGCTGGCCAACGCCCAGTTCGACCGCGCCCTGGCCACGGCCCGCACCCATGCGGCGCTGGGTCAACTCACTCAACAGCTGGGTTTGAGCCGCAGCGTGCAGGATGACGACGCCACCGGCTGGCAAGCTGGTGAAGACGCACCGGCCCGCTGCCCCGCCTTGCCGCCCACACTGGACACCTTGCTTTGACCGCTGAACCCAGCCCCACGACCAGCGCTCCCCGCGTGCGCGAGGACTTGGTCCAGCCCGATCCGCTGCTGGACTGTCTTGTCGAGGTGTGCCGGGTGCATGGTTTACCGGCCTCGCGGGCCTCGCTCACTGCCGGGCTGCCCGTCGTGGGGGGGCAGTTGGATTTGGAACTCGCCGAACGTGCAGCGGCTCGCGCCGGCCTGTCGGCCCGGGTGCAGCGCATGGCGCTGGACGACATCGATCGCGCCGTGTTGCCCACCATCCTCATCTTGAAGGGCAATCGCGCATGTGTGCTGGGCGGCTGGAGCGACGACGGCCAGTTGGCCGAGGTGTTGCTGCCCGAGACCGGCCACGGTCGGGTCTCGCTCACCCGCGATGAGCTGTTGGCCCGGTTCACGGGCTTGGTTCTGTACGTGCGACCGCATTTCCGCTTTGACAAGCGGGCGGCACGGGAGCCCGAGATCGACAGCCAGAGCACCCACCCCCTGGCGCGACATTGGTTTTGGGGTGCCATCCTGGAGCAGCGAGGCCTCTACAAGGATGTGCTGCTGGCCGCGCTGATGATCAATTTGTTCGCGCTGGCGCTTCCGCTGTTTTCCATGAATGTGTACGACCGTGTCGTACCCAATCTCGCTTTCGACACCTTGTGGGCTTTGGCCGTTGGCGTGGGCCTGATGCTCGTGGCCGATTTGGTGATGCGTTTGCTGCGCGGTCGCTTCGTGGATGAAGCCAGCGCACGGGTGGACGTGCGCTTGTCGGCCGTGCTGATGGAGCGCGTGTTGGGCATGCGCATGGAGGCCAAGCCGGACTCCGTAGGGTCGTTCGCCAGCAATTTGCGCGGCTTCGAGCAAGTGCGTGATTTCATTGCCGCCGGCACCGTGGCGGCACTGATCGATCTACCGTTCGCCCTGCTGTTTTTGATCGTGATGGTGTGGATCTCGCCCTGGTTGGCGCTGCCCGTGATCGTGCTGGGCGGTGCCACTCTGGCACTGGGTTGGGTGCTGCAACATCGTCTGCAGGCCTTGGCGCAAACCACCTACCAAGCCAGCGCGCAGCGCAACGCCACCTTGATCGAGGCGTTGACCGGCATGGAGACGCTCAAAACCCAAGGAGCTGAGGGCCTGATCCAAGCCCGCTGGGAGCACACCAACGCCTTTTTGAGTGCCACCCAGGTGCGCATGCGCGAGTTGACCGCGAAGGCGACGAACGGCACGCAGTTTTTGGCCCAGCTCACGCCCGTGGTGCTGGTGATCGTGGGTGTGTACCTGATTGCCCAGCGTGAATTGACGATGGGCGGCCTGATCGCTTGCACGATGCTGGCTGGCCGCGCTTTGGGGCCGATCGGCTCGGTGGTGGGGCTGCAGTTGCAGTACCAGAACGCCCGCACGGCGCTGGCGGGTCTGGACCAATTGATGGGCCAGCCCCAGGAGCGCAACCCGCAGCAGGTGGGGTTGCACCGACCGGTGTTGAGCGGCCAGATCGAGTTCCGTGGCGTGGGATTTGCCTACCCTGGGCGTGACGACAAAGTGCTGGACAACGTCAGCTTCACGCTGCAGCCAGGCGAGCACGTGGCCATCATTGGCCGCGTAGGCTCGGGCAAGAGCACGTTGCAAAAGCTGATCATGGGCCTGTACCAGCCCACCAGCGGCGCGGTGTTGCTCGATGGTATTGATTTGCGCCAGCTCGATCTGTCGGACGTTCGGCGCAACCTCAGCTATGTGTCGCAGGAGGTGACGCTGTTCCACGGCACCCTGCGCGAGAACATCGCCTTTGGCCAACAGCACGCCACCGACAACGCCATCTTGGAGGCGGCGCACATCGCCGGCCTGAGCGACTTTGTGAAGCGTCACCCGCGCGGTTTTGACATGCCGGTGGGCGAACGCGGTGAGTCGCTCTCGGGTGGCCAGCGCCAATGCGTGGGCTTGGCCCGCGCGGTGGTGCACAACGCGCCCATCTTGTTGCTGGATGAGCCCACCAGCGCGATGGACTTCAGCACCGAGGCGCACATCACCCAGCGCATGGCGCAGTTCGCGCAGGGGCGCACGGTGGTGCTGGTCACGCACCGCACCTCCATGTTGGCGATGGTGCAGCGGGTGATCGTGGTGGACAACGGTCGCGTGGTGGCCGATGGACCGCGCGAACGCATCATGGAAGCGCTGGCGGCCGGTCGCATCACCAAGGCGGGAACATGAGCAACGCTCCCGAAGACGGCGACAAACCCAAAGTCGCGATCGAGCCCCAGGCTGACGGCAGCGCAGCGCCATTGCCGTCCGCGCCGGCGGCGGCCGCTGCGCCCGGTTGGTGGGCCCGTGTCCGTGACCTCTTTCGGGCTCTGTATGCGCTGCCGCCGCCCCCTGTTTCGCCTGCTGTTCGCGACTTCGAAGCCGCAGCCCGCGACCTGATCAACGCGCGGGAGCGCCAGCGCTCGCGCGTGGCCATCCGTGCGGTGGCCACGGTGAGTGCGGTGCTGCTGGTGTGGGCTGCCTTCGCCCGCGTGGACGAGGTGACCAAGGGCGATGGCAAGGTGGTGTCGTCGCGCAGCTTGCAGACGGTGCAGTCGCTGGACGGCGGGGTGGTGACCGCCATCTTGGTGGGTGAGGGTGATGTGGTGGAGAAAGGTCAATTGCTGCTGCAAATCGACCAAACCCGGGCTACCTCCGGCGCCCGCGAGAACGCGGCCATGGGTCTAGCGTTGCAGGCGCGCCTGGCGCGCTTGCGGGCGCTGGCCGAGGGCAGCGCCTTCAGCCCACCGCCCACCAAGGACAGCGACGAGATGCGCATCGTCGAGGAGGAGCGGCGCTTGTATGAAACCCGCCGCGCCGAGCTCGCGGGTCAGGTGTCGATCAGCCAGCAGCAACTGGCGCAACGCCAGCAGGAGTTGGGTGAGATGCGCGCCCGCAAGGTGGCGGCCGAACGGGGCCTGGAGTTGAGTCAGCAGGAATTGACGCGCACGCGCCCCTTGCTGGCCTCGGGGGCTGTGTCGGAAGTCGACATCATCAAGCTCGAGCGCGACCTGGCCCGCAGCCGCGGCGACGTCGAGCAGGCGACAGCGCAGATTGCCCGCGTGAGCGCCGCGGTGGCCGAGGCCCAGCGCAAAGTGAGCGAGACCGAACTGGCCTTTCGCAACGAGGCCCGCAAGGAGCTGGCCGAGACCTTGGGCAAGCTCAATGCCCTGACCGAGAGCGCTGTGGCCTTGAACGACAAGGTGGACAAAAGCCAGATCCGGAGCCCGGTGCGTGGCCGCATCCAGCGCCTGTTGGCCAATACCGTGGGCGGTGTTGTGCAGCCCGGTAAGGACATCGTCGAGGTGGTGGCGCTCGACGACGCCTTGGTGCTGGAGGCCAAGGTGCACCCCCGCGACATCGCTTTCATCCGCCCCGGACAGGGCGCAACAGTCAAGTTCACCGCGTACGACTTCTCGGTCTACGGGGGTTTAGAGGCGACGGTCGAGAACATCAGCCCGGACACTGTTGTTGATGAAAAAGGCAATGCTTTTTACGTGGTGCGCGTGCGCACGCTGAAGAGCAAGTTGGGTGACCAATTGCCCATCATCCCGGGCATGACGGCCGAGGTGGACGTGCTGACTGGCAGCAAAACCATCCTGTCGTACTTGCTCAAACCCGTTTTGAAGGTGAAGGACAACGCGCTGCGAGAGCGCTGAGTCCAGAAGCCCCGATCGTTGTGAAGTTGAAGCCGCACCGCGGCCGCCCCTGCAGGACTTGAACATGCCCATCATCACCAAAAGCCATGACACCGTCGTTGTTGACCTGCAAGGGCAGGCCTACATCCGTCGCGCGGACGGCCAGTTGCAGCCCCTGAAGGTGGGCGACAAGGTGATGCGGGGCGACCTGATCTTGACCAGTCAAGACGGCATCGTGGAACTGGGTCAGCCCACGCCTGAGGAATTGCTGGCGCTGGATCCACCCGCTGCTGGCCGCCGTCCCGCCGCCGTGGCCGACCCGCTGGACCGGGTGATCGAGGGCTTGGCCAACGCCGACCCCAGCGTCGTGCCTGCAGCCGGTGGCCCCGCCAACGACGGCAGCGGCACCCCGGCGCTGCGCGTGGAGCGCATCAGCGAGAGCACGGACCCCGCGATCACCCGTAGCAGCGGCATCGGCGCTGGGCTGGACAGCAACCGCGTGGGCGCTGCCGCCGCTGCGGCCGAACTGCCCACTTTGAGCGTGGGTGACGTGAGCGCCAGCGAGGAAGCCGGCTTCATCGAGTTCGTCATCACCCTGAGCACCACGGCCACGCAGAACGTCAGCGTCAGCTACCAGGTGCTGGG
>CAZAIR010000180.1:0-6144 GCA_964485225.1 uncultured Burkholderiaceae bacterium | reverse complement strand
CGGAAGAAGGGCTTGGTCAGTTCCGTCAGCAAGGCCTCGGGCACGCCCGGGCCTTGATCGCGCACCACCAGCAAGACCTCATTGCCACGCGCTTGGGCCCCGATCGACACCTTGGCCGCCTTATTGGGCTGGTGCCCATAGCGACGCGCGTTCTCCAAGATGTTGGAGATCACGCGGCTGAGCTCGGTCGGGTCGCCCAACACCACCAGCTCGGGCGGGATCTGGGCCTGGATGCGGATCTGCTGCGGCACGTTGCGGTAAGCCTGGGCCTCGCGCTCCACCAGCTCGGCCAGGTTGATGGCCTGCGGTGTGAGCTCATGCGGCCGCGCGTAGTCCATGAACTTGCTGATGATGGCGTCAAGCTGGTCGATGTCTTGCGCCATCGCGTTGCGTGCCATTTCATCGTCCACGCTCATCTCGGCCTCCAGCCTTAGCCGAGCCAGCGGGGTGCGCAGGTCGTGGCTGATGCCGGCGAGCATCACGCTGCGGTCTTGCTCCAGCTTGGCCAACACCCGCGCCATGCGGTTGAAGCCGCGGTTGACCTCCCGCACCTCGCTCGTCAGCGTGTGTTCATCCAGCCGCGAGTCGTACTCGCCCTCTCGGATCTTGTGGGCGGCGATGGACAACTCTTGCAGCGGGCGGTTGATCAGGCCGGCAATCACGCCCGAGCCCGCCAATGTGGCCACCAGCATGATGAGCAGCCACCAGGCCCGTGGGGCGGGCAGGTCGGCGCCAGGGTCGGAGCTGGCCCGCAGCCAATAAGCGTCGCTCCCCGTGCTGAAGCGCACCCACAGACCCGGCTTGCCGTTGAGGTTGCGAGCGACCGCGGTGTCTTTCCCAAGGCGTACGCGCAAAGCGTCCACCACGCTGCGGCTGAAGCGATCGATGTCGTAAGGCTCAAAGCGGTCGCCGGCTTCGGCCACCTCCACGTGCAGGGTGGCGCTGCGCTCAATGCTCTTGATGACAAGCAGGCGCTGGATGGGCTCGACGTCTGCCAGCGCGGTTCGCGACAGCAGCACCAAATCCCCCAACTGCTGTGCCGCCTGAAGGGCACGGGGCTCGGCCTCGAGGGCCCGGAACAGCATTTGCCACGCCAGCCCCACCACGACCAGCAGCAAAGCCAGCCACGCGAAGGTGCGCCAGAAGAGGTTGAGACCGAAAAACTGGCGCCGCATCCGCTAGATCATTGCACCGTGGCGGTGGCTTCGTCGGGAACAAACACGTAGCCCAGGCCCCAAACGGTCTGGATGTAGCGCGGCTTGCTGGGGTCGATCTCCAGCATCTTGCGCAGGCGGCTGATCTGCACGTCCAGGCTGCGGTCGAAGGGCTCGAACTCCCGGCCGCGGGTGAGTTGCGCCAACTTGTCGCGGCTCAGTGGCTGGCGTGGATGCCGCACCAAGGCCTTGAGCATGGCGAATTCGCCGGTGGTCAGCGGTTGCTCCTCGCCCTCTTTGAACAGGCGGCGTTGGCCCAGGTCGAACTCGTAGGGGCCGAAGGTGATCTTCTCGCCCTCGCGGCTCGGGGCGCCGGGCATCTCTGGGGTTGGGCGGCGGCGCAGCACGGCGTTGATGCGCGCCAGCAGCTCGCGCGGGTTGAAGGGCTTGCCCAGGTAGTCGTCGGCGCCGATCTCAAGGCCCACGATGCGGTCCACGTCTTCGCCCTTGGCGGTGAGCATGACGATCGGGGTCGTGTCGCCCTTGGCGCGCAGCCGGCGGCAGATCGACAGGCCGTCTTCGCCCGGCATCATCAAGTCCAACACGATCAGGTCCAGCGCTTCGCGCGACATCAGGCGCTGCAGGCCCAGGCCGTCTTCGGCCAGCACCACGTCAAAACCTTCTTGGCTCAGGTAACGCCGCAGCAGGTCACGGATGCGGGCGTCGTCGTCCACCACGGCCACCCGCAGGGGGCGGTTCGGGGCGTTCAGGGGCATCGAGCTGGTGGTGTTCATGGGCGGTCTCCGCGCTGCAAGCGTGAAAAAAGTGGCAGGTCGCAATTGTCGGCAGATGGCTGCTGCCGTTGTTACAAATTGGGAGCCGCCCGCCCGAAAAGGCCGTTTTCGTTACGTTCAGTTTCAAAGTTGTTACTGAGCCGTCCAGCCCCCATCCATGCCCCAGGCTTGGCCGCGCACATTGGCCGCGCCCTCGCTGCATAAAAACACCGCCAGCGCACCCAATTGCTCGGGCGTGGTGAAGGCCAGTGAGGGCTGCTTCTCGGCCAGCAGGCGGCGGGTTGCCTCTGGCAGATCCACCCCATCGGCCACTGCGCGGGCGTCAACCTGCTTTTGCACCAGCGGTGTCAGCACCCAGCCGGGGCAAATGGCGTTCACGGTCACGCCCGTTGTGGCGGTTTCCAGGGCCACGGCCTTGGTCAACCCCACCAAGCCATGCTTGGCGGCCACGTAAGCGCTCTTGTTGATGGAAGCCACCAAGCCATGCACGGAGGCCACGTTGATGACCCGCCCCCAGCCACGCCCCAGCATGCCGGGCAGGGCGGCGCGGGTGCTGTGGAAGGCGCTGCTGAGGTTGATGGCCAGGATGGCATCCCAGCGCTCGGGCGGGAACTCGTGCACCGGCGCCACGTGCTGGATGCCGGCGTTGTTGATCAAGATGTCCACGCTGCCAAACCGGGCCTCGGTGGCCTGCACCAGGGCGGCCACCTCGGCGGCCTGCGCCATGTCGGCGCCGTGGTAATCGACTTCGGCGCCGGTGGCTTCTACCTCGGCTCGCGCGGCGTTCACATCGCCAAAGCCGTTGAGCATGATGCGCGCACCGCTGCGCGCCAGGGCCAGGGCTAGGCCGAGGCCAATGCCACTGGTGGAGCCGGTGATGAGAGCTGTTTTACCCGTCAGCATGGTGAGCGCTTCCCGTATCCTTTGAACGAGCCTTGAGGATACCCATGACCGAGCCCCGTCTCCACCACATCCAAGCCCTGAGTCCGACCGGTCTGCACCGAATGGCCTATTGGGAATGGGGCGAACCCGGCAACCCCAACGTGCTGGTGTGTGCCCACGGTCTCACCCGTCAGGGGCGTGATTTCGACCTCCTGGCCCGCGCGCTGGCGCACAACGTCCGCGTGGTGTGCCCCGACGTGGTGGGCCGCGGTGAAAGCGATTGGCTGAGCGACCCCAGCGGCTACGCGCTGCCACAGTACGTGGCCGACATGGTGGTGCTGCTGGCGCGACTGAATGCCACGCAGCTTGACTGGGTGGGCACGTCGATGGGCGGCCTGATTGGCATGGCCTTGGCCTCGCTGCCCAACAGCCCGCTGCGCCGCCTGGTGCTCAACGATGTGGGGCCCACCATCGAGCCCAGCGCCGTGCAGCGCATTGCGGCCTATGTGGGCCACAACATGGCCTTCGACAGCCTGGAGGCAGGCGCCAAAGCCCTGCGCGCGAACTGTGAAGGCTTTGGCAGCTTCACGCCCGAGGCTTGGCTGGCCTTGAACCGCCCGATGTTCCGCGACGTGCCGGGCGGTGGCGTGCGTCTGCATTACGACCCCCGCATCGCTCAGAACTTCGGCCTGATCAGCCCCGCATTCACGGCTGCGGCCGAGGCGCAGCTGTGGGATGCCTACGACCGCTTGCGCCTGCCCGTGCTGCTGCTGCGCGGTGCCGACAGCGACTTGCTGAGCCCTGAGACCGCGCAGGCCATGGTGGCGCGTGGCCCCAAAGCGCGCCTGGTGACCTTCAACGGGGTGGGCCACGCGCCGATGCTCGATCGCCCTGAGCAGCTCGCCCCTGTGCTCGCCTTTTTGCAAGCACCGTGAAAACCGCGCCCGCCGATCCGCAGCGCGCCGCCATCGTCGAGCTGCTGGAGAACCTGGACACCCCGGCGCGCCTGCCCATGCCGCAGGCGCGCGAGCACGTACCACCGGGCAACGTGCTTGACCGTGCACGGGCCTTTGCCGAGCCACTGTTGGCCAGCCACGCGCTAGACAGCGGCGAAAACGCACTGGCGCATGCCGACGGCGTGGCGGCCATCCTGGCTGGCATCGGTGCCGCGCCGGGCATTCAAGCGGCGGCCTATCTCGTGTACGCCAGTGAGCACCTGGCTCAGCCCGAGGAAGCGGTGGCCAAAGCGTTCGGACCGGGCTATGCCAGCTTGGTCGAGAACACCCGCAAGCTCGTCAAGTTGCAGCGAACAGCCCGCAGCGCCGTGTTGGAGCAGGAGGCTGCCCAGGCCCAGATCGAGCGCGTGCGCAAGATGCTGTTGGCGTTCAGCCAGGACCTGCGTGTGGTGCTGCTGCGCCTGGCCTCGCGCTTGCAAACCCTGCGCTGGGTGGCCAGCAGCAAGCAGCCTTGCCCACACGACACGGCCCTCGAAGCGCAGCAAGTGTTCGCGCCCCTGGCCAACCGGTTGGGCATTTGGCAGATCAAGTGGGAGTTGGAGGACCTCGCCTTCCGCTTTCTGAACCCCACCGACTACCACGCGCTGGCGCGCGCCCTGCACGAAAAGCGGCTTGAGCGTGAGTTGCGCGTGCACCAGGCGCGCGCCGTGCTGAGCGCCGAGTTGCAGCGACTCGGGCTGGAGGGTGAGGTGCAAGGGCGGCCCAAGCACCTCTACAGCATCTGGAAAAAAATGCAGGGCAAGGCCCTGTCGCTGGAGCGCGTGTTCGACCTGCGCGCACTGCGCGTGATCGTGCCCACGGTGGACGACTGCTACGCCGTGCTGGCCCGCTTGCACGAGTTGTTCGAGCCCGTTGACGGCGAGTTTGACGACTACATCGCACGGCCCAAACCCAACGGCTACCAAAGCCTCCACACCGTGCTGCGCAAGGACGGGCAGACGATGGAGGTGCAGATCCGCACGCGCGCCATGCATGAGCATGCCGAACACGGCGTGGCCGCGCACTGGGCCTACAAGGAAGCCGGCGCCAAGGGCTACGGCGGCACCGCCCAGGCGACCGACGCGCAAATCGCCCAAGCGCGCAAGGCCGTGTTGCGCCAGCTTTTGGCCTGGGAGCGCGACCTCAGCGAAAGCCACGACGCCCCGCAGCACGGTGACGACGCGCGCATCTTTGTGTTCACCCCGCAAGCCAACGTCATCGAGCTGTGCGCGCAGGCCACGCCGGTGGATTTCGCCTACGCGCTGCACACCGAGCTGGGCCACCGCTGTCGCGGCGCCAAGGTCGATGGCGCGATGGTCAGCTTGAATACGCCGTTGCAATCCGGCCAGACGGTGGAGATCACCGGCGGCAAAGAAGGCGGCCCCAGCCTCGACTGGCTCAACCCCGAGCTGGGCTTCTTGCGCAGCCCGCGCTCACGCGCCAAGGTGCGCGCTTGGTTCAACGCCCAAGCCGCCGCCGAAACGGCCGCGCGCGGCCGCGAGCTGGTGGAAAAGCTGTTGGCCCGCGAAGGCCGCACCGCGCTCAAGCTCGAAGACCTCGCGCAGCAACTGGGCTTCAAAACCGCTGAGCAGCTGTTCGAGGTGGTGGGCAAAGACGAGTTCTCGCTCAAGCCCATCGAGCAATTGCTGCGCCCCAGCGAAGCGCCGCCCGAGGACGACGACGCCAGCGCCACCCGGCACCATGTGCGCCCCGCCAGTCAGGGCCCGCGCGGCGGCGTGCTGGTGGTGGGCGTGGATTCGCTGCTGACCACGCTCGGCCGCTGCTGCCGGCCCGCGCCGCCGGACACCATCCGTGGCTACGTCACCCGCGGGCGCGGTGTGGCCATCCACCGCAGCGACTGCAGCAACCTGCGCGACATGTTGCGCCGCAACCCAGAGCGCGAGATCGATGTCACCTGGGGCGCCACCACTGGCAGCTTGTTCCCTGTGGACCTGAGCGTCGAAGCCCAAGACCGCCCCGGCGTGCTGCGCGACGTGCTGGAGGTGTTCGCCAAGCAACGCCTGCGCGTGAGCCAAGCCAACACCCAGAGCCGCGTGCGTGGCGCCCAGCCCGATACCCAGCTGATGGCCTTCACGGTGGAGGTGCCCAGTAGCGAGGCGCTGCGTGACGCATTGCGCGCCGTCACCCAAGTGAGTGGTGTGCGCGCCGCACGCCGGCGCTGAAAAGCTGCGCTATAGTCGCGGGCTTCCGCCGCAAACGGTGGGAGAGACCCCAGGCGCGTAGCTCAGCTGGTTAGAGCACCACCTTGACATGGTGGGGGTCGTTGGTTCGAGTCCAATCGCGCCTACCAATTCGGAA
>CAZAIR010000179.1:0-6161 GCA_964485225.1 uncultured Burkholderiaceae bacterium | reverse complement strand
GCCACGTGCACCGCATCGGACGCACCGGTCGCGCCGGTGAGAAAGGCCTGGCCATCACTTTGGCCAGCCTGGACGAGATGGGCCGTGTGGGCCGTATCGAGCAACTGATGGGCGCCGAGTTCGCGTGGCGCCCGCTGGCCGAACTGCGCGACGCGCCAGGCGGCCCGTTGTTGCCGGCGATGGACACGCTGCAGATCTTGGGCGGCCGCAAAGAGAAGCTGCGCCCGGGCGATATCTTGGGCGCACTGACTGGGGAGGCTGGCTTCACAGCCGCACAGGTGGGCAAGATCAACGTGACCGACTTCCACAGCTATGTGGCGGTGGAGCGCAGCATTGCCCACGAAGCCGTACGGCGGCTGTCCAGCGGCAAGCTCAAAGGCCGCAAAGTCAAGGTGCGGCGGCTGGCCGACCTGGAGAGCTGAACCCAGGCCGACAGCCTACGCAGCCTCAGTCGGCTTCAGCGTCCAGGCCCAGGTCCTGGATCTTGCGCGTGATGGTGTTGCGGCCGATGCCCAGCAAACGCGCGGCCTCAATGCGCCGGCCGCGCGTGTGGGCCAAGGCGGCAGTGATCAAGGCCGACTCGAACTGGTTGGTCAAGGCGTCCCACACCTCGGCCTGGTTGCTGTCCAGCATGTGCCGGGCTTGCAAGGACATCAGCTCGGGCCAGGCCAATCCCTCGATAGGCACCGGCGCAGCGCTTGCCGTGACGGCGCTATTGACGATGGTCGGCGCGCCGCCATCGCTGCGCGTGCTCGCCACCGGGGCTACGGGCGCGTTCGCCACGTACACCTCGCCCAATTCGGGCGGCAGGTCGTTCGGGCCCACCACTTGGCTGGGCGCCATCACCGTCAGCCAGTGACACAGGTTCTGCAATTGGCGCACATTGCCCGGGAAGCTGAAGGCCTGCAGCTGGGCCAGCGCGGCCTCGCTCAGGCGCTTGGGTTCCATACCCAAGTCCACCGCGCTGTTTTGCAGGAACGCACGCGCCAGCAAAGGGATGTCCTCCTGGCGCTCACGCAGCGGTGGCAAGCGCAGACGGATGACGTTCAGGCGGTGGAACAAGTCTTCGCGGAAGGCGCCGTCGCGCACCCGCTGTTCCAGGTGCTGGTGGGTGGCGGCAATCACGCGCACCTGACTCTTCAGGGGGCTATGACCGCCCACCCGGTAGTACTGGCCATCAGACAGCACGCGCAGCAGCCGCGTTTGCAGCTCCAGCGGCATGTCGCCAATTTCGTCCAAGAACAAGGTGCCGCCCTCGGCCTGCTCGAAGCGACCGCGGCGGGTGGCCTGGGCGCCGGTGAAGGCACCGCGTTCGTGACCGAACAGCTCGCTCTCCAGCAGGTCCTTCGGGATGGCGGCGGTGTTGATGGCCACGAACGGTCCAGCCGCCCGGGGGCTGTGCTTGTGCAGCGCGCGCGCCACCAGCTCCTTACCCGAGCCGCTCTCGCCGGTGATCAACACCGTCACCTGGCTTTGGCTCAGGCGCCCGATGGCGCGGAACAGCTCCTGCATGGCCGGGGCTTGGCCGAGCATCTCGGGGGCGTTGGTTTGCGCTTCCAGCGCGGCACCGTCGTTGTCGCTTTGCGCCATGGCGCGACGGATCAGCTCCACTGCGCGCTGCAGGTCGAAAGGTTTGGCCAGGTAGTCGAAAGCACCGCCCTGGAAGGCGGCCACGGCGCTGTCCAAGTCGCTGAAGGCCGTCATCACGATGACGGGCAGCGCGGGCTGCTTGGCGCGCAGTTCGGCCAACAAATCCAGGCCCGAGCCGCCCGGCATGCGGATGTCGCTCACCAGCACCTTCGGCGGACCGTCCACGGCCAGCGCTTCGCGCACATCACGGATGTTGGCAAAGCAGCGCACGGGCAAGCCCTCGCGCTGCAGCGCCTTCTCCAGCACGAAACGGATCGAGTGATCGTCGTCAACAACCCAAATGGATTTCATCAAGGCAATGGCAGAGTGATTCGGAAGTCGGTGCGTCCGGGAGCGCTTTCACAGTCGATCAAGCCTTGGTGCGCTTGCACGACGGTCTGCGCCAAGTGCAGCCCAAGGCCCGTTCCGCCTTCCCGCCCGCTGACCAGCGGGAAGAACAGTCGGTCTCGGATCTCAGACGGCACCCCGGGCCCGTTGTCTTCGATATGCAACTCCAGTGCCAGCCGCCAGCGTTGCTTGCCCAATGTCACTTGACGGGCCACCCGCGTGCGCAGCGTGATGACCGCCGGCTCACCCTGCTGCATCTGCGGCAGCAGGGCCAAGGCGGCGTTTTGTGCGATGTTGACCACCGCTTGGATCAGCTGCTCGCGGTCGCCGCGGAAGTCCGGCAGCGAGATGTCGTAGTCGCGCTGGACCGTGAGGCCACGCGGGTACTCAACCAGCAATAGCGCCCGCACCCGCTCGCACACCTCGTGGATGTTGACGTCGCCCACCTGCGGCGCATGCCGATGTGGGGCCAACAGGCGGTCGACCAACAACTGCAGGCGATCGGCCTCGTTGATGATGACCTGCGTGTACTCGGTGAGGCCGCTGTCGGGCCCCAACTCCAACGCCAGCAACTGCGCTGCGCCGCGCAAGCCGCCCAGCGGGTTCTTGATCTCGTGGGCAAGGTTGCGGATCAGGTCTTTGCTGGAGCGCACCTGGTCAAGGCTGCGCTCCTCGCGTTCATGGCGGGTTTGCTGGACCGCCTCGATCATCTCGACCAACAACTCGTCCTGGATGGAACCGGATGAAACCAGTACCTGCACCGGGATGGGCTCGTCGTGCGGCCCACGCTGCAGGAACGCCTCGAAGCGCGACGCCGCCACACGGTTTTGGTGCACGGCGTTCAAGGACTCGCGCAATTGTTGGGCGTCGACGAACCAATCAAACAGCTGCTGGCGCTGCGCGCTGCGCCGCGACAAGCGCATTTGGTCTTCGAACGCGGCGTTGGCGAACAACACCGCCCCATTGGGCCTCACCACCAGCACCAAGGTGGTGAGCAGGTCGTATGCCGCCCACATTCAGTTCAGCTTGCCCAGTTCGCGGCGGATGGCTTGGAGGTCCGATTCCTGACGGTCGATCTGCGCCTTGAGGTCCGCCACCCGCTCTTGGTACTTCGCGAAATTGCGCTCATCGCCCCTGCGCTCGGGGTTGCCGTTGTTGTACTCGGCCTTGAGTTCGGCCAAGCGCCTTTCGGCCGCACTCAACTCGGCCTGCAAGACCGTGCGCCGGTCGCTGTCACGCGCCCGCTGGGTACTGCTGTCAATGCGCGAGTTTTCGCCAGCGCCACCACTGGGCGTGCTGGGTATCGAACTGGGCGTGGGATTGCTGGTCGTCGTGGGCGGCAGTTTGGGGCGGGGCGCCTGCACGACGCTGACGGGAGCGCCCTCGATCGAGCGGCACCCTCTGTCGGCAGCCTCCTTGGGTGTCAAGCTGTCTGTGTAGAGCACAGGGGGCCCTGGGCAGCGGTACACAGTGCCCTGTGCGCTGGCCAGCGCAGGCAGCAATCCGATGGAAACCAGCAGGGGCAGAACCAGCAGGCGGTGGGTCATGTTGGCAGTGCTCAAAAATGCGTGACGCCCATTGTGGCGCGCAAGAAAAAAGGGGCGCTTGTGCGCCCCTTTGCCTCAGCTTGTGTCGGCCTGCTCGAGAGGCCGGGCACCCGCTTAGAGCGAGTAGTACATGTCGAATTCGACAGGGTGCGGCGCCATGCGGAAGCGCGTCACTTCTTGCATCTTCAGATCGATGTAGGCGTCGATGTAGGCATCGGTGAACACACCACCCTTGGTCAAGAACGCGCGGTCCTTGTCCAGGTACTCCAGCGCTTGGTCGAGGCTGTGGCAGACGGTCGGGATCTTCGCGTCTTCCTCGGGCGGCAGGTGGTACAGGTCCTTGGTGGCGGCTTCGCCCGGGTGGATCTTGTTCTCGACGCCATCCAGACCAGCCATCAGCATGGCCGAGAAACCCAGGTACGGGTTGCACAGCGGATCGGGGAAGCGTGCCTCGATACGGCGGCCCTTCGGGTTGGCCACGAACGGGATGCGGATCGAGGCCGAGCGGTTGCGGGCCGAGTACGCCAGCTTCACTGGGGCTTCGAAGCCAGGCACCAGGCGCTTGTAGCTGTTGGTGCCGGGGTTCGTGATGGCGTTCAAGGCGCGGGCGTGCTTGATGATGCCGCCGATGTAGTACAGCGCGAACTCGCTGAGGCCGCCGTAGCCGTCGCCAGCGAACAGGTTCTTGCCGTCCTTCCAAACGGACTGGTGCACGTGCATGCCACTGCCGTTGTCGCCAGCCATCGGCTTGGGCATGAAGGTGGCCGTCTTGCCGTAGGCGTGCGCCACGTTGTGGATCACGTACTTTTGCAGTTGCAGCCAGTCGGCGCGCTGCACCAGGGTGCTGAACTTGGTGCCGATTTCGTTTTGGCCAGCGCCTGCCACTTCGTGGTGGTGCACTTCAACCGGGATGCCCAGGCTTTCCAAGATCAGGCACATTTCGCTGCGCATGTCTTGGAAGCTGTCGACCGGGGCGACCGGGAAGTAACCGCCCTTGACAGTGGGCCGGTGGCCCATGTTGCCGCCTTCGGTCTGGGCGCCGGTGCTCCACGAGGCTTCGTCGGAATCGATCTTCACGAAGCAGCCCGACATGTCGGTGGCCCAACGGATGCCGTCGAAGATAAAGAACTCAGGTTCCGGACCGAAGTAGGCGGTGTCGCCCAAGCCGCTGCTCTTGAGGTAAGCCTCAGCGCGCTTGGCCAAGCTGCGGGGATCACGCTCGTAGGCCTTGCCGTCGCCCGGCTCGATCACGTCACAGGTCAACAGCAGCGTCGGCTCTTCGAAGAACGGATCGATGTTGGCGGTGTTGGGATCGGGCATGAGCAGCATGTCGCTGGCTTCAATGCCTTTCCAGCCGGCGATCGACGAGCCGTCGAAGGCGTGGCCGCTGGAGAACTTGTCTTCATCGAAGTGCGACACGGGCACGCTGACGTGCTGTTCCTTGCCACGGGTATCGGTGAAGCGGAAGTCAACGAACTTGATTTCGTTTTCCTTCACCATCTTCATCACATCGGCGACGGTCTTGGCCATCCAAAGCTCCAAACGGTACGGGGTGGTTGATACGGGTTGCGGGCGGCGCGAGGGTGCGCCCGACTCACTCAGGCTTGCAGCATTTGTGCCAGCCCCAGTCGCCCAACTTGCGCGAGGCTGAACCATGATACGGGCGAGCGGGTAATCCCGGAAAGCCTGCGAGCGGCCGCTAGCGCACCAGTTCGGTGCAAATAAGCGCACCAAAATCGCGCAGCTGATGCACCAAATCGGCATAGGCGACCTGGCGCTGTGCATCGCCTTGTCCCGCCTTGACGCCCAGCTCGATACAGCGCCCCCACTGCGGGTGGTCGACGCTGGGCAGGCTGAAGACCTTGATGCCAGGGTGGCTGCGTTCGATCCGCTCCATCAGCGGCGTGAGCTGGGCCTCGAACGCACCTTGAAGCACGCAAGAGCGCTCACGCACCTCGGGCGTGCGCTCCCGCAATCCGTACTCCTGCTCCAGCACCCAGGCCATCATGGGATGGGCCATCACGGGAAAACCAGGGACGAAGTGCACCGTGCCCAAACTGAAACCAGCGATGCGGTTGTAGGGATTGGGGATCAGTCGCGCGCCTTGCGGCAACACGCCCATCTCCAAACGGCGCAGCATGTCGGGGTGCGAAGGCTCGGGCGGGGGCTCGCCCTTTTCAGCGGCCATTTCGGCGGCTCGCTGGGTGATCAAGGCCTGTGCCTCAGGGTGCGGCTTCAGCGGGACACCAAAGGCCATCGCCGCAGCTTGTCGGGTGTGGTCATCGGGGGTGGCACCAATACCGCCGCAAGAGAACACCACATCGCCGCTGGCCCAAGCGGCACGCAGCGCTTGGGCCTGCAGTGCACGGTCATCGCGCACATAACGGGCCCAAGCCAGCTCTTGCCCGCGCTGGGCCAACAGTTCGATCAACTTGGGGGCGTGGGCATCTTGGCGCTTGCCGGACAGCAACTCATCGCCAAACACGATCAAACCAAAAGGCATGGGCAAGGCTCAGTCAATGGGGAGGAGGCAAAGGCGGCACTGCGTCAGGGGCTGTCGGCAGGCCAAGCATGGCCGATGAGGGTACGGGGCTGACACGCTGGCGCGTGTGCTGCAAAGCCGCCAACAGGTAGTGA
>CAZAIR010000178.1:0-6196 GCA_964485225.1 uncultured Burkholderiaceae bacterium | reverse complement strand
GGCGGTAGCCGTCCACCGGCGGCAGCCAGGGGTTGGCGGGGCCGCTGAGGTTGCCGCGGTCGATCACGTCAACGCCGCGGCCGCGCAGGGCTTCGGCCAGGCCGGCCACGCGCATGGCTTCAGGGCCCATGGAGGCGCCGCGCGCGCCAGCGCCGATGTCGGTGGGGGCACCAATGAGGGAAACGTTTCGCAGCAAGGTCATGGTGGTGGTGGGGTAGGGGGTTTCAGTCGCAGTGGGCGGTGCCGGTCAGCTCGTACTCGTTCTCGAGCACGGCCCAGGCTTCTTCGGCGGTCTCGACGAAGCGGATCAGTTTTTCGTCACCGGGGCTGATCATTCCGGTCTCGACCAGGAAGTCGAAGTCGATCAAGCGCTCCCAGAAGGCGCGCCCGAACAGCAAGATCGGCCGCTTGCGGCTCTTGCCCGTTTGCACCAAGGTCAGCGTTTCAAACAGCTCGTCCAGCGTGCCGAAACCGCCGGGGAAGCACACCAGCGCGACCGAGCGCATCAGGAAGTGCATCTTGCGCAGCGCGAAGTAGTGGAAGCGGAAGCACAGCTCGGGCGTGATGTACGGGTTGGGGTGCTGTTCGTGCGGCAGCACGATGTTCAGGCCGATGCTTTTGCCGCCGGCATCGAAGGCGCCGCGGTTGCCGGCTTCCATGATGCCGGGGCCGCCGCCGGTGACGACGTAGATGGGCGAGCCGCAGGCGCGGGTTTGGCGCGTCACGATCTCGCCCAGTCGGCGGGCTTCCTCGTAGTAGGCGCTCATCGCCACCTGGGTGGTGGCGCGGGCCACGGCGGCGGTGTTGCCGCTGGCCTGCGCTTCGGCCAGGGCGGCCTGGGCGGCGGCGGGCTCGGGGATGCGGGCGCTGCCAAAGATCACCAGCGTGCTCTCGATGCCAGCTTCGCGTTGCATCAACTCGGGTTTGAGCAGCTCCAGCTGCATGCGCACCGGGCGCAGTTCGTCACGCAACAAAAAGTCGTCGTCGGCAAAAGCCAGCCGATAGCTTTGTGCGTCGTCGTAGGTGGGGGGGGGCGAAGCAGCGCGCAGCAGCTCTTCTTTGGCTGATGGAAAGTTGCGCGCCTTCAGGTCTCTCTTCGGTGCCATGGCTGCCTCCTGCCTTTTTTCCGATGAATGACGACAGCATATGGGCTGTCGCTAGAAATTTGCTTTCATTTGCAGCACACGCCGCAATGGGGCTGCCGTTGCAGCGTCAGGGTTTCGGCCGTGCTGCTGCGGGCATCCCACATCCAAAGGCGCCCAGCCAGCGTGGGCAGCCCAATCAACACCTTCAAGGCTTCAGCCGCTTGCAGGCTGCCGACCATGCCGACCAAGGGGCCCAGCACGCCCATCAGCGCGCAGTCCGCGTCGGTGGCCGGCGCCTCTGGCGGGAACACACAGGCGTAGCAGGGCAGCGCCTGGCCTGGCAGCCACACGCTGGCCTGGGCGTGCCAAGTGACGGCGGCGGCCCATACCAGCGGCTTCCCGGCGGCCACGCACGCGGCGTTCACGGCTTGGCGGGTGGCGTAGTTGTCGCTGCAGTCCAGCACCACATCGGCCGCTGCCACGTGCGTCGGCAGGTTGTCGGCATGGGCGCGCAGGGCCAGTGCGTGCACCTGCGTGCCCGGGTGCAGCGCCTGCATCGCAGCCTGGGCCGAGGCCACTTTGGTCCAGCCCAGGCGCTCGGTGCTGTGGGCGATTTGGCGCTGCAGGTTGGTCAGCTCCACCCGGTCAGGGTCCATCACCGTGACAGTGCCCACCCCTGCCGCAGCCAGGTGCAGCAAGGCGCTGGAGCCCAGGCCGCCCGCGCCCACCACGAGCACGTGGCTGTCCAGCCAACGCTGCTGGCCCTCCAGCCCCACGCCGTCGAGCAGCAGGTGGCGCGCGAAGCGCTGCAGTTGGGCGTCGTTCATGGCGGCAGAAAAAAGGCGCCCGAAGGCGCCCTTTGGCTTGTGTCTTCGCGCATCAAGGTTGCTTGGGCGCCTCGGCCTTGCGGTCGGTCAGCGCCTTGCTCACGATCACCGGCTTGCCTTGCAGTTGGTTCAGGGCCTGCCGCAACGGGAAGTCCTCGGGGCTGCCGAATTCAGGTAGCGGCTTGAAGGGTTCTGTGCGCTTGGCCAGTTGTTCCTCGAGCCGGCGACGCTCGGCCTCTCGGGCCTTGGTCTCTTCGGCCTCGGCCTCTTTGCTGCCGCTTTGCAGGTGTTTTTCGAGGTCGGCCTCACGGGTGCGCAGCGCGCCAATGATGCTGCCCTCGGCGGTTTCGTCGATCAGCACATCGGGCGTGATGCCCTTGGCCTGGATGCTGCGGTCATTGGGCGTGTAGTAGCGTGCCGTGGTGAGCTTCACCGCTGGGCCCGGGCATTCGTCCAGCCGCACATTCGCTGCCAGGCAGCGCACCGTTTGCACCGAGCCTTTGCCGAAAGTCTGCGCGCCCATGATCTGTGCCCGCTTGTGGTCCTGCAGGGCGCCGGCCACGATTTCGCTGGCCGAGGCAGATCCTTCATTGACCAGCACGACCAAAGGCACGGTCTTGAGGGCGGCTGGCAAGCGGCGGAGCAGGTCTTGCTGGCCGGGGCGCGTGTAGTGCTGCGGCACAGCGCGGTAGCTGAAGCGGGCGGATTCGGTCTGGCCTTTGGTGGAGGTGACTTCCACACCGGCTGGCAAGAAAGCGCTGCTGATGGCGATGGCGCCTTCCAGCACGCCGCCGGGGTCGTTGCGCAAGTCAAGCACCAGGCCTTTCAGCTTGGGGTCTTGCTTGTAGAGCTCATCGACCTTGCGGACAAAGTCTTCGACCGTGCGCTCCTGGAACTGCGAGACGCGCACCCAGCCGTAGCCGGGCTCGACCATCCTGGCCCGCACAGATTGGGTGCGGATCTCCTCGCGGATGATGGTGACGGGGAAGGTTCGGTTCTCTGACTTGCGGTAGATCGTCAGCACCACCTTGGTGTTGGGCTCGCCGCGCATGCGCTTCACAGCCTGGTCCATCGTGAGGCCGCGCACCGCAGTGTCGTCGATGCGGGTGATCAAGTCGTTGGACTTGATACCAGCGCGGAAGGCGGGCGAGCCTTCAATGGGTGACACCACGCGCACCAGCCCGTCTTCCTGGCCGATCTCGATGCCAACGCCGACGAACTTGCCGGTGTTGCCTTCGCGGAACTCGCCAAAACTTTTCTTGTCGAAGAACTGCGAGTGCGGGTCCAGCCCGCTGACCATGCCGGCGATGGCGTCGTTGATGAGTTTTTTCTCATCCACTGGCTCCACGTACTCGGCCTTCACCAAGCCGAACACGGCTGCCAGTTGCTGCAGCTCTTCCAGCGGCAGCGCGGCCGACGGGCTGCTGCGCGCGATGGCGCTGAACTGCAAGGTGGTGAGGGCGCCGGCTACAGCACCCACCGTGATCCAACCCGCCACCTTCAATCGTGTGCCCATGGAGCACTCCCACTCTGTAAAACCGATGCCGTTTGAGTATAGGCAGCCCCTCATCCGGGGCGACCAGCAGATAAGCCTGTCGAATGCCGTGGATTACACGCGCGGCCGTGCCTCGGGAGCGAAAGTCACCACGTGGTCGACTTGCGCACGCACGCCGATCCACTCGCCCACATGATGGTCATGGTGCGAGGGCACCGAAGCCACCAGCTGCGTGCCGTCGGCCAGCCGCAGGGTGTAGAGGAATTCGGCGCCACGGAAGACCTTGCGTTCGATGCAAGCCTTGACCGGCGCTTCATCGTCGTGCACCACGTCATCGGCCCGCAGCAGCACATCGCAGCGGCCGTCGGGGTAGGCGCTGGGCAACAGGCATTCGTTCGCGTCCTCCAACTCGCCCAGGGCGGTTTGAAGGCGCAGGCCGTTGGTGGTGGGCAGCAGGGTGGCGGGCGTGAACACGCCGTGGCCGATGAAGTCGGCCACGAAGCGGCTGGCGGGCCGGTGGTAGACGGTGTAGGCCGCATCCCACTGCGCCAGCTCGCCTTGGTGCATCACGCCCACGTGGTCGCCCAGGGCAAAGGCTTCGGCTTGGTCGTGCGTCACGAACAGCGCCGTCGTGCCCTGCGCCTTGAGGATGGCGCGCAGCTCTTGGCTCAGGCCTTCGCGCAGGTCGACGTCCAGGCTGGAGAACGGTTCATCCAGCAGCAGCAGGCTGGGGGAGGGCGCCAAGGCACGCGCCAAGGCCACACGCTGCTGCTGCCCGCCGCTGAGCTGGTGCGGCATGCGCTTGGCAGCGGCCTCCAGACCCACCAGGCGCAGCATTTGCGTCACGCGGTCTTCTTGCTCGGCCCGGCCCAGGTGGCTGAGGCCGAAAGCCACGTTGGCACGCACGTTGAGGTGTGGGAACAGCGCGAAATCCTGGAACACCATGCCCACGCGGCGCGCAGCGGGGGCGCGGTGCAGGCGCGGGCCGGCGTCGGCCAGCAGCTCGCCATCCAGCCATAAACGGCCGTGGCTCAGCGGCTCCAAGCCGGCAATGGCGCGCAGCAGCGAGGTCTTGCCGCAGCCCGAGGGGCCGATCAGCACGCCGATGTCGCCGCGCGGCAGGTTCAAAGAGACCGCGCGCACGGCCTCCACGTCTTGGCCGCGTTGGCGGTAGCGCAGGCTCACCTGCTCGAGTCGTAACAGCATCGCCCTATGATAGCGAGCAAGACGCGAATGCAAGTTGTTCGCATTTAGAAGTGCATTCACCGGGTGGGCGATGGGTCTGGTCGTGTTGCTGTTGCTGGGGCTGTTGCTGGCCCTGCCCGTGCTCACCGTGTTCGGTGCGTGGCTCGGGATGGACAGCGCCGCCTGGGCGCAATGGCAGCACCTGGCCGACACCGTGCTGCCGGGCTATGTGGGCCAGTCGGTGATGTTGGCGCTGGGCGTGGCCGTGGGCACCCTGGCCGTGGGCGGCGGGGCCGCCGCGCTGGTCAGCCTGTTCGAGTTCAAGGGCCGGCGTTGGCTGGATTTCGCCCTGCTGCTGCCCATGGCCATGCCGGCCTACGTGGCGGCTTACGCCTACACCGATGCCTTGCAGTTCAGCGGCGTGCTGCAAACCGCGCTGCGCGACGCCCTCGGCCTGCAAGGTCGCTTGTGGGGTGAAGTGCGCAGCCTGCCCGGCGCCGTGCTGCTGTTCGTGTTCACGCTCTACCCCTACGTCTACCTGCTCACACGCACCGCCTTGGCCGAGCGTGCGGCGGGCCTGTTGGAAGCCGCCCAACTGCTGGGTGCCTCACTGTGGCGGCGCATCGCTACCGTGGCTTTGCCGCTGGCCCGCCCGGCGCTGGCAGCGGGCGTGCTGCTGGCCTTGATGGAAACCTTGGCCGATTACGGCGTGGGCAGCTACTTCGGCCTCAACACCCTGACCACCGGTGTCTATAAGGCTTGGTTGGTCAATGGCGACCGCCAGGCCGCCGCCCAGTTGGCCTCCCTGCTATTGGTGGTGGTGCTGGTGTGCATGGCGCTGGAGCGCCGGGCCCAGGCCCGCATGCGCTTTGCCAGCACCCGCGCCAGCGGCGCCAAAGAGTCGCTGCGCGTGCCGCTGCGCGGCGGCGGCGGCGCGCTGGCGCTGTTCTTGTGCCTGCTGCCCATCGTGTTGGGCTTTGTGCTGCCGCTGCTGTGGTTGGGCTGGCTGGCGCTGCGTGAGTGGCAGTACGCCGAGCTGCCCTTGGGGCCTCGCGCTTGGGTGTGGACCTGGAACAGCTTCAAGCTGGCGACCTTGGCAGCGTTGCTTACCGTGGGGCTGGCGGTGGGTTTGGCTGCGTCGCAGCGCCTCACCCGCTCGCCCGCCCAGCGTTGGGTGGCCCAAGGCGTGGCCCGCTTGCTGGGCTTGGGGTATGCGGTGCCGGGTGCCGTCATCGCCGTGGGCTTGTTGCTGCCCTTGGGGTGGCTGCAATCCGTGTGGCCGGATGCCACGCTCTTGTTCACGGGCACGGTGTTGGGTTTGATCTTGGCCTACTGCGTGCGTTTCGGCGGGGTGGCGCTGCAAAGCGTGGAAGCCGGCTACGCCCGCATTCCCGCCAGCATGGATGACAGCGCGCGGCTGCTGGGTGCCGGCCCGCAGCGGCTGTTGGCCCGCGTGCACCTGCCACTGCTGAGCCGCGCAGCCTTGGCGGCAGCGCTGCTGGTGTTCGTTGATGTGATGAAGGAGCTGCCGGCCACCTTGCTGCTACGCCCCTTCAACAGCGACACGCTGGCGGTGATGGCCTACCAGCTGGCGCGCGACGAGC
>CAZAIR010000177.1:397-6227 GCA_964485225.1 uncultured Burkholderiaceae bacterium | reverse complement strand
TTTCGTGCCACACCTTGTGCGAGAAGTGCGTGTCGGTGGTCACGATGTAGACCTCGGCACCCAGCTTCTGGAACTCGGCGTAGTTGTCAGCAGCGTCTTCCACTTCCGTCGGGCAGTTGAAGGTGAAGGCGGCCGGCATGAAGATCAGCACGGACCACTTGCCCTTGAGGGACTCGTCAGACACGGTGATGAACTTGCCGTTGTGGAAGGCCTCGGTCTTGAACGGGACGACGGTGGTGTTGATCAGGGACATGGGTCAGCTCCGGAGAGTGGGTTGAAGGAATGGAATGAACTCTATCGGTAACAGAAGAACATTAGTTTTGAGTTATCAAATGAGCTTGTTCGGCAAAAGCTATGGGGCGCTCAGGCCACACGGTGCAAGGGCTCGCCACGGGACGCAAAAGCCGCGGCATTGCCCAAAGTGATGTCGGCGATGGCGCCCAACGCTTCCTCGGTGAAGAAGGCCTGGTGGGCCGTCACCAGCACATTGGGGAAGGTTTGCAGGCGGGCGAACACGTCGTCGGTCAGCACCTCGTCGCTGTGGTCTTCGAAGAAAAGCGCGGCTTCTTCTTCGTACACATCGATCGCCAAGCCGCCCAGGTGGCCACTTTTGAGGGCGTCGATCACCGCCTTGGTATCGACCACCGCACCGCGGCTGGTGTTCACCAGCACGCTGCCGCGTGGCATCAGGCCTAAGCGCTCGGCGTTGATCAGGTGGTGGGTGGCGGCGTTCAAGGGGCACTGCAGCATGACCACTTTGCTGGCGCGCAGCAGCTCCTCCAGGGGCACGTAGCGGGCGCTCACATCGGGGTGGGGCACAGGGTCGTGCACGAGTACCTCACAACCCAAGCCTTGGAAGATGCGCACCACGCAGCGGCCGATACGGCCGGTGCCCACCACGCCCACGGTTTTGCCGTGCAGGTCGAACCCGAGCAGGCCGTCAAGGTCGAAGTTGCCTTCGCGCACCCGGTTGTGAGCGCGATGGGTTTTGCGCACGAGTGTCAGCAGCAGGGCCAAGGTGTGCTCAGCCACGGCGTGGGGCGAGTACTCGGGCACGCGCGCCACCACCAGCCCCAGCGCGGCGGCGGCTTTCAGGTCCACTTGGTTGAAGCCGGCGCAGCGCAGCAGCACCAGCTTCACGCCGGCGGCCGCCAGCTGGGTCAGCACCGGGGCGCTGAGGGTGTCGTTCACGAACACGCACACGGCGTCGGCGCCTTGCGCCAGCACGGCGCTGGCGGCATCCAGCCGGGCTTCGATGTAGCGCAGGGTCAGGCCCGGATGGGCGGCGCAAGCACGGTCAAAACTGAGGCGGTCGTAGCGCTTGGCGCTGAAAAAGGCGATGTGCATGGCTGCACCTTAGGCCGAAACGGTGTCGGCCGTGTTGCGCCAGATCAGGTTTCGAACCAGGGCTCGTCGGGCAGGCTCTCGAACACCTTGCGCAAGCCCTCACCCCAGCCTTTGCGCAACTGTTGGAAATACGGTGAGTCAGCGCCCACCCGGTGAGGCTTCATCGGTTCCTCAAAGCGGTTGCTGCGCAGCAGCACCATGTCGATCGGCAGGCCCACACTGAGGTTGCTGCGGATGGTGGAGTCGAAGCTGATGAGGGTGCACTTGGCAGCCTCAGGCAGCTCGGTGGTCTCGTAGTTCACGACGCGGTCGATGATGGGCTTGCCGTACTTGCTCTCACCGATTTGGAAATACGGCGTGTCCGACGTGGCTTCGATGAAGTTGCCTTGCGGATAGATGTGGAACAAGCGCGGGCCTTCGCCCTTGATCTGGCCGCCCAGCAGGAAGTTGGCGCCGAAGTCGACGCCCTGGCTGGGGCCGTGGTCGGCGTCGGCATCGCGGGCCACCACCTCTTTCAGCGTGCGCCCCACCAGCACGGCGGCGTCGTACAGGCTTTTGACGTTGAGCATGTGCTCGCGGTCTTCGCTCAGCCGCGCTTTGAGCAGCGACACCACCGACTGCGTGGTGGCCAGGTTGCCCGCATTGAGCAGCACGATCTCGCGCTGGTGCGGGGTGTGGAACAGGTGCATCTTGCGGAAAGAGGCGATGTGGTCCACCCCGGCGTTGGTGCGGGTGTCGGAGGCAAACAGCAGGCCGGCGCGCAAGCGCATGGCAACGCAATAAGTCATGGTGAGCAGCAGTGAGGGGCGCTGAAGCAGTACGCTGGGATGTACGCAATTGTTCCAGTAGGCCGCTCAGGGCCTTCGAAACCTGTGTCTAAAAGAAGAAAAAATCGGGCGATTACATTTCGAACCAAGTTGCCTGCCCTGGATGGAACAGCCATGGAACCGCTGCAGCAGACCGTCTCGAAGTTCGGCCACAGCGCCCGCATGGCCCGCATGGCCCGCCGTTGGGCGTTCCAGGCCTGCGTGCTCAGTGCGGGCATGGGCGCCGGCCCCGCTCAGGCCACCGAAGTGGCCGACCTGCTGGCGATGGACCTCAACCGGCTGTTGGATGTCGAGGTGTCGGTGGCCAGTCGCCGCGAGCAAAACGCTTTTGAGTTGCCAGCCGCGCTGGTGGTCCTGACAGCCGACGACATCCGGCGCAGCGGTCACCTGCAACTGGCCGATGTGCTGCGCGATGTACCGGGCTTTCATGTGGGTAGCTTGGACGGCAACAAATGGGCGGTGTCGGCTCGCAACGGACTGAGCCGGTTCTCCAGCACGCTGCTGGTGCTGGTGGACGGACGCCCGGTCTACACCCCGATGTTTGGTGGCGTGCGCTGGGAGGCCCAGAACCTGCTGCTGGCTGACGTGCAGCGCATCGAAATCATCCGGGGGCCTGGGGGCCCGCTGTGGGGCGCCAACGCAGTGGATGGCATCGTCAACGTCGTGACCCGCAACGCCGAAGCGACACAGGGCACGCTGGTGCAGATGGGTGCCGGCACCGGCCAGTGGGAGCGCCACTTTGCCGTGCGGCATGGCGCCCAGCTGGGTGCCCAAACCCACTGGCGCCTGAGCGCCCAGGAGCTGCAAAGCGGCCCCGGCCGCCACCTGCCGGCTGAGCAAAGCACCCACGGGGGCCGGCGTGCCGCTGGCAGCCAAGCGCAGGACACCGGATGGAGCCAAGCCCTCAGCGCCAGGGTGGATGGCCGTTGGGGCCCTGAAGCCGAATGGTCGCTGCAAGCGCAGCGCAGCCGCAGCCGCTACAGCGAGGAGCGGGCACTCGCCGGCAATCGCATCCAACCGAACGTGATGCGCTACGACGGTGCGTTCATCTCGGGCCACTGGCAGCAGCAGTTGGCCGGCATCACCTGGCGACTGAGCGGCAGCCTGGACGAGCTGAACACCCGCGACGACATCCTGCGGGATGCGCAACACATCCTCGATGTCGACTCGCAGTTTGTCTGGCCCCGGGGCGATCACACCTTCACCCTGGGCATGGGGTGGCGCAACTACAAGAGCCACACCACCCAGCCCTTCCGTCCGCCCAATGTGAACTGCGTGGTGTGCTTTGGCGTGTGGCCGGCACGTGGCGGCAGCACCACCACCAGCCTGTTCGTGCAAGATCAGTGGAGCCTTCAACCCAACTGGCAACTCACCTTGGGTGCCAAATGGGAGCGGTACGACAACGGACGCGAAAGCCTGCAGCCCACCTTGCGCAGCGCTTGGCAACCGACGCCCACCCAAACCCTGTGGGCCGCCACCACCCGGGCCGTGCGCGGCACCACCCGGCTGGAGCGGGATCGGGCGTTTTTCAACGTACCCGCGAGTCTGGCGCCGCAGCTGGGTTGTCGGCGCTACGCAGACGGCACCTGCTGGAATGGCGACCCCTCACTCCCCGACTGGACAGCCGACGTCGCTGAAGCTGGCTGGCGCACCCGATTGAACAACGGCTGGGATGTCGACTTGGCGCTGTTCAACACCCGTTACACCGGCGGCTTTGGTAACCCGAATCAGCCCTTGGCTGAGCGCAAGACCCGCATCAAGGGCGCGGAGCTGCAGCTGCGCGGGGCACTCACACCCACGCTGAGCCTCAAGGCAGGACTCAGCCACCAGCGAGGGAGCGCACGCGATGCCGGGGCGGCCATGGCCGCACCCGTGCCGCAGTTGCCCCGCTGGAGCGGCATGACCCAACTCAGCTGGAGCCCCAACGCCAGCTGGGCGTTGGACGCCAAGCTCTACCACGTGACGGCGCTCGATCGCCTGGGCCTGGCGCCCTTGCCGAGCCACCAGCGGCTGGACGCGCGCGTGGCCTGGCGTGCGGCGCCGCAATGGAGTTGGGCGCTCAGCGGCAGCAACCTCACGGGACAGCGCAACGCCGAGTACTTTGAGAGCCTGAAGGTGGGCACCGCGATGGCGCGCAGTGTGTTCCTTTCGCTGGAGTTGCAACTGTGAGCTTGCACCGCCGGCGCAGCACCCGGTGGCTGGGGCGGCTGCGACACACGACGGCGCTCTGCCTCTTGCTGACGCCCCTGTTCCTGGCGGCCATGCCCGTGGTCAAGGTGAGTGACGAGGCGCGCCTGAAGCTCGCATACCTCTACAACATCGCCCAGTTCGTGGACTGGCCAGCCACCGCGGGGCCGGCCGATGAAGCGCTCCGGCTGTGCATCGTGGGTGAAGACCCCTTTGGAGACGACCTGCGCGCCTTGACCGGTCGTGCAGTCCGGGGTCGCAGCATCCAGGTCCTGCGGCCCACTCGACTGGACGACATCAAGCCCTGCCACATGGTCTACATGGAGCGCTTAGGGGGCCCCTCGGTGCCCCCGCGGCTGCTGGAGCAACTGCGCAGCGAACCGATGTTGATCTTGTCGGGTGAGCGCGGTGCCGTGCAACGGGGCGCAGCCATCGAGTTCGTCACGCTCAATGCCCGGCTGCGTTGGTACCTGAATACCGAGGCCACCCGGCGAGCGGGCTTGCGCATCAGCGCCAAGTTGCTTGAGGTGAGCCTTCCGCCGCCAGCGCCCATCGAATGAACCGCCCCCTGCACCACGCCGGACCCGAGAGCCTGACCCGGCGCTTCCGGCAGTTGCCGCTCAAGCGGCAACTGAGTTGGGCCATGTTGACGGTGGGTGCACTGTCGCTGCTGATGGCTGGCTTGGCTTTGCTCGGGCTGATGGCCCACAGCACGCGCCAAGTGCTGAACGAGGAGCTGCGATCGGTGGCGGACTTGGTGGCGAACCGCAGCAGTGCGGCAGTGGCCTTTGGCGACGAACTGACCGCCCGCGAGAACCTCGCTGCCTTGAACTACCTGACCTATGTAGGCCAAGCTTGCTTGCTGGACAACAACGGCGCGCTGCTCGCCAGTTTCACCCGCGAAGGATTGGACGCCGAGTGCCCCAACCGCGCTGCCCTTCAAAACGCACCCGCCCCGCGCATGACCACGCCGGTCAGCCTCATGACCCCCGTGCTGGCCGGCGATCAAATGGTGGGGGTGCTGTGGGTGCGTGCCACCCCCGGCATCATCGTCAAGCGCTTGGTGCCCGTGCTCTGGGCCAGCGGGTTTGCGGTGCTGCTGGCCGTTGCTGCCGGCTGGCTGGTGGCCGCGCCCCTGATGAGGACCATCAGTGCGCCCGTGAGTGCCATCCGCGATGTCACACAACGGGTGATCGACAGCGGCGACAACACCTTGCGCGCTCCCGAGTTGGGTCCCAATGAACTGGGGCAACTGGCTGCGGCCTTCAACCGCATGCTGCAAACCATTGGCGACCAGAACCGATCACTGGCCGACAGCGAGCACTACGCGCGCACACTGTTCGCGGGTTCGCACCAAGCCCAGTTGGTGATCGAGCGCGCGAGTGGCCTGGTGCGCGACGCCAATGCCGCCAGCGCCCGCCTGCTGGGTCACAACGGGCCGCAAGCCTTGGTCGGGCTGGGCTTCAGCG
>CAZAIR010000177.1:0-387 GCA_964485225.1 uncultured Burkholderiaceae bacterium | reverse complement strand
AACTGCTGCCTGACGCACATGCTTGGGATGACAGCTTCTGGGAGCGGCTGCACCCCGAAACCACCGAAGCGCTGGAGCTGCCGATGCGACGTGCCGGCTTGGACCATCCGTGGGACTGCCATGCCCACTTCCTGCGACTCACGGTCTCGGGCCACGATCTCGTCCATTGCAGCCTGGAAGACATCACCCAGCGCAAGGCCGACGAGCAAGCCCTGTTGCACTCCAACGAGGTGCTGGAGCAGCGCGTGTTGGAGCGCACCGACGACCTCGCGCACACCATCGAGCGCCTGAACCAGGCCCGCGAGCAGCTGGTCGAGATCGAGAAGCAAAGTGCGCTAGGCCGTTTGGTGGCGGGCATGGCGCACGAGATCAACACCCCTGTGGGTA
>CAZAIR010000176.1:0-6263 GCA_964485225.1 uncultured Burkholderiaceae bacterium | reverse complement strand
GAGTGCTGGGCCTTGAGCACGGCCACCTTGGCGGCCACGCCCTGGTGGCGATCGGTGCGGGCCAGACGATCGAGCTGGGCGCTGTCGGTCTCCACGGTTTTGATGCCGGCTTCGGCAGCGCGGGCCTGCAACTGGCGCATGCGGGGGTCGCGGCGGGTGCTGTCGAACAGCATCAACTCGATGCTGGCCGGGGCGATCTTCAGGCGGGTGCCCACGGCGTGGAAGCCGAACAGCACGGTGCGGGGTTTGTCAGTCATGGCTGCATTCTCGTTGCCGCCATGTCGGACACGCCCGTGGGCGCCACCACCACCCGGTTGCGCCCGGCCCGTTTGGCGGCCAACAGGGCTTGGTCGGCCAATTCCAACAGCGTGGCCAAATCGGGGGTGTGCGGGCTGCGCAGCGCCACCCCCACGCTCAAACGCAGGCCACCGCCTTCGGCCTCAGCGCCTTGCGCAGCCAAGGCGCGCACGCGCTCGGCCACTTGCACGGCTTGCTCCGCACCCAAATCGGGCAACAGCACCACGAACTCATCACCACCCCAACGCACCGGGATGTCGCTGGCGCGGCAGCACTGCAGCAGCTGGCTGGCCAACCAGCGCAAACAATCGTCGCCAGCGGCATGGCCGCGCTGGTCGTTGATGGTCTTGAAGTGGTCGATGTCCATGATCAGCGCCGCCAGTGGCTGCACCCGGTGCGACGACTGCGTCCAGGCGTACTGCGCGCGCTCGTCAAAAGCGCGTCGGTTGGGCAGGCCCGTGAGCGGGTCTGTCCCAGCCAGGGTACGGGCATGGGCATGGCCACTCTCGCGTTCGCGGATTTGGTTGGCCAAGCCCAGCGCCAGCAAGGTGGCCTCGGCGGCCACCCCAAACTCCAGCGCATGGAAGCCTGTGCTGCTGAACGGCAGCAAACCCCACACCGTCATGGTGGTGACGCCCGCGCCGCCCAGGCCCCACAAGATGGCCGCCAGATAGAAATTGGCACTGACATCGCGCCCGCGGGCTTCCACCACCACCAAGGTACCCAAGACCACGGGGAACGTGGTGGCCACCAGGGTGTAGACAAAGGCCACTTGAACGGCCAGCGCATGGGCATCCATCAGCGCACAAGCGGGTACGGCCACAAGGCCACCAGCGGCGCCTATCAAAAGCGAACGCGCCAGCACCGGATGGCTTTGGCTGAGGCCCAGGTAGCGCACACCGAACACCAGGCTGGTAGAGCCGAACAGAGCCATCAGCAGCAAGTTGACGTAGCGCTGCAGGTCCACCATCTCGGACCAGATCAAGGCCCAACCGTGGCCCGTGTAGCCGATGTTGAGGGCGATGAAGCTCAACAGGTACACCGAGTAGCCCGAGTTGCTGCTGACCCCCAACCCCAGCCACAACAGACCGAAAAAGATGGCCAGCGCGGCGATGTAGCCGTACAACGCGCCATAGCCGTAGCTGTTGTTGCGCTGGGCGACGGCCAGCTGCTCAGGGGTGAGCAGCTGCGGCGTGAGCAGCAGCGGGTCGGGCGTGTGCACACGCACCCACAAGCGGTTGAGGCCGGGCTGCAGCAGCACCGGTACCACCTGCCCAACGCCCGCCACCACATGCAGAGCACCGGGCAAGTCGTCGCCCAGTCGGATGTGCGCGGTGACATGGGGCGTGGTGGCACGCTCGCCCAGACCGCTCTCCACGAACAAGTCGATGCGGTCCAGCCAGGACATGCCCACCCGGTAGTGCATGGGCAGCGCCACGGAGCCCGGGTGGTTCACCTCCAGCAACATCCAGTAGGCCGGCGAGTTGAGACCCAAACTACCGCGCAAGGTGGGCTTGAAGGCACCCGCCTCCAGCAAAGCTTGGGCTTGGGGCAGCGAGAGCCGCGGCCCCGTCTCTGCCATCAGCAAGGGCTCGGCAGCCTGTACGGGCGCAGCGGCGCGGGCCGGTGCAGCCAAGACCAGGGCGCACAAGCACAAGCAGCAGAACAGCAGCCACCAGGCACGCGCGGCGCTCAGGCCGTAGCGGCAGATCCTCACATCCACTGCCACAACAGCAGCCCCCCAATGAGCACCGGCTGGTGCAGCAAATAAAAGCTCAATGGCCACTGGCCCAGGCGTGCCACTGGCCCAAGCGCCCTGGGCGTGGCACCCTGCAGCCACTGCTGTATGTGGCCACTGCGAGCGGCAAGCAAACCCAACAGCAGTGGCGCGGCCCAGGGCAGCAGGGGCACGAAGTCTTCGGTGATCGGTTTGCGCGTGGTCAGGCCCACCCAGTTGGTCCAACGGCTGTCAAACACAGGGTGCTGCCACAGCAGGGGCGCCGCCACACACAGCACGGCGAGCGACAACACCACCGGGATGGACCAGCGGCTTGCGCCCCAGCGCAGCAACGGCAGCATCACGGCAAAGGCGTGCAGCACACCGAAACTGATCCAGCTGTTCGGGAACATCAAGGCCGAGCCTGCACTCACCAGCACCGCCGCACCGGCCACCTGGGCCCAGCGCTGCCAAAAGCGGCGCGGGCTTTGCAAGGCCTGCAGCGCCAAGCCCTGGCCCACGCCGGCCAGGAACAGAAAGCCGCTCAGGATGAGGGTGCGCTGCGTGGTCCACAGCGGGTCGGTGTAAAAGTTGGCTTCTATCAACCGGAAGTACGCCAAATCGAAGGCGAAATGAAAAGCCGCCATCCACAGCATCCAGCCGCCGCGCAAAGCATCCAAGCGGCCCGAACGGGCCATCTGTGCGGCGGAAAGGCGGGGCTCGGACATGGCGCGCGCATTGTGTGGGCTTGCAAAATCGTCAGCGCTCGCCACTTTCCCGGGCGAACCCACGTGAAAGGCGCAGTTTCATGACTTATGCCCAGCCCCGCCGTCCCTGGCGCCACGCTTTGTTGGTCGCCGTGCTGGCCGCGGCCACCGCAGGTACGGCCTTGCTGCTGCCCGGCTTGGCGCAAAGCCGCAGCGAGCCCGGCCCGCGCAACGTGACGCCGCGCGGCGCGCTGGAGCCCGATGAGCTGAACAACATCAATGTGTTCAAGCGCGTGTCGCCTTCGGTGGTGCACATCACAACCACGGCCGAGCAGCGCGACTTCTTCAACCGCCGCTTGGGCGAAGTCCCCGCCGGCACCGGCTCGGGCTTCATCTGGGACGACACCGGCCATGTGGTCACCAACTACCACGTGATTGCCAACGCCAGCAGCGCCAAAGTCACGCTGGCCGACCAAAGCGAGTTCAGCGCCAAGCTGGTGGGCGCTTTCCCCGACCGCGACCTGGCGGTGCTGCGCATCGAAGCACCGGTGGCTAAGCTGCCCGCCATCGCCTTGGGCAGCAGCCGCGAGTTGCAGGTGGGGCAGAAGGTTTATGCCATCGGCAACCCCTTCGGGCTGGATTTCACGCTCACCACCGGCATCGTGTCGGCGCTGAACCGCGAAATTGAATCGGTCACCCGGCGCACCATCCGCAACGCCATCCAGACCGACGCGGCCATCAACCCCGGTAACAGCGGTGGGCCCTTGCTTGACTCGGCCGGGCGGCTGATTGGCGTCAACACCAGCATCTACAGCCCGAGCGGCGCCAGCGCTGGCATTGGCTTTGCCATCCCGGTGGACGAGGTCAACCGCATCGTGCCGCGGCTGATCCGCGACGGCCGCTTCGTGCGCCCGGCGCTGGGCGTGACGGCCGCGGACCCGCGCCTGACCCCGGCACTGCGCTTGCCGCCTGGCGTCGCCTTGGCCGCCGTGGGCAACGGCAGCCCGGCAGCGCGCGCTGGCCTGAAGCCATTCGTGCGGGCGCGCGACGGCCGTATTGAGAGCGGCGATGTCATCACCGCGGTGAACGACGTGGCCGTGGCCAGCTTGGACGACATGCTGAACGAGCTGGAGAAACGCCAGCCTGGCGACAGCGTGCGCCTGAAGGTCTGGCGTGATGGCAGCAGCCGCACGCTGACGGTAGTGCTGCGGGCTGGGGATTGAGCCAGTGGGCTGACGCGGAGCGGCGTGCTAGGGTCAGTTGTCTCGACTTCGCCCCACCCGCCAACGCGCCAGCCTGGCCCTCCCCGTGCGTTTTCACCGCTTGCTCCAGCACCCCTTGTTCCCCGCCCTGGCCGCAGCGCTGCTGTGCAGCCTGGCATTGGGCAGTTGGCTGAAGCTGCAGGGGCAAGCCCACCAAGCGGCGCAAGCTGAGCGCGTGCAGGCAACCCTGAACACCACCAGGCTTCGCTTGCAAGCGACCCTGGAGAACACCTTCGCTGTCAGCCGCGCCACCGAAGCCCTGCTGAACGCCCAAGGCGGGCTGGACCCCGCCGCCCTTGAGCGACTGGTGGGTGCGCCCCATGCCACCACACCCGCGCTGCGCAAACTGCTGGTAGCGCCCGAGGGCGTGGTGCGCTGGGCCTACCCCCCCAAGCAGCAAGACGAAAAAATGGGGCTGGATTACCGAAGCAAACCGGAGAGTCAAGCCCAGATCGAGCGCGCGCGCGCACTTCGCGCCCCAACGCTGCAAGCTCCCGCCACCCTCAGCGGCGGTGGTGTCGGTCTGATGCAGTGGCGGCCGGTGTTCATGCGCGATGCCGAGGGCAACGATCGCTATTGGGGCATGGTGGTAGCGGGCATCGACATGGCGACCATCGCCACGATGGCCGGACTGGACGACCCCCAACTCGACTTGGTGTTGACCCAGCGCTTGGCCAGCGGGGAGCCAGGCGACACCATTTGGGGCGCCGCCTCGCTGCGCGCCGAACGGCTGCAACTCGACGCCCCCACCGAATCCGACTGGCCGTGGCTGCTGATGGCCCGCCCCAAAGGCGGCTGGGTCTCCTGGCCATGGTGGGCGGAACCCACGTGGTGGCTGGGCCTGCTGGGCAGTGGGCTGTGCGTGGCCTTGTGTGCCGCTTTGGGTCGCCGGCGCGCAGCGCTGCGCGCCAGCGAACAAGCGTTGGCGGCAGAGGTTGAGCGCCGCGAAGCCAGCCAAGCCGATGCCCAGGCGGCCACCGTGCGCTTTGAAAGCCTGGTCGCGAGCGCCTCCGATTGGCTTTGGGAGACCGATGCCGAACACCGACTGGCCTTCCCGAACCAGGCTTACCGCGAGAGTGTCGATCGCCATGGCCGATTTGCCGGCAAGCCCCGCTGGGAGCACCCCGACCTGTTGCCAGGACCCGATTGGGAAGCCCACCGCGCCACCCTTCGCCGGCGGGAGGCGTTCCGCAACTTTGAGTACGGACACATCGACATCTCCGGCGTGCAGCGCTTTGTCAGCATCAGCGGCGCACCGGTGCTGGATGCCGACGGGAACTTCCTGGGCTACCGCGGCATTGGGCGCGATGTCACCGCCGTGCACGAAGCCCGGGCGGCACTGGCTGCGGCCAACAGCAGCTTGGCGCAAGCGCGTGACGAACTGCAGGCCGTGATGGACAGCGCAGTGGCGGTGGTCATCGTGGTGGTCGACCTTGACGGCCGGGTTCGCCTGTTCAGCCGCGGGGCGGAGCGGGTCTTGGGCTGTACCGCGGCCGAGGTGCTGGGTACACCGGCCATCCATTTCCACTGGCGCGAGGAAGTGGAAGCAGCAGCGCAAGCGCTGGCCAGCACTTTGCGTCGCCCTGTGGCGCGCCACACGGTGTTCGAACGACAGGCTGCAGGGCTGGACGGCGGACATACCCGTCTCTGGACCTACGTCAGGCGGGACACCGGCGCCCACATCTTGACCTCCCACACCTTCACCCAACTGCGCAACAAGGCCGGCGCGCACACCGGCTATGTCGCCATTGCCCAGGACGTGTCCGAGCAGGTGCAGTTGCAGGCCAAGCTGCGGGAAAGCAATGCGCGCATGCAAGCGGTCCTGGACGCCTCGCTCGAGGTCGGGATCTTCCTGGGCGACACCAACGGGCGCGCCCTGCTCTTCAACCGGGGCGCGGAACTGATCACGGGCTACACCGCCGAGCAAGTACTCGGCAAAGTCCCCGGCTTCCTCTACGACCCCGAGGAGATGCGAACCCGCATGACCGAGCTGACGGTCGAACTGGGGCGCCCGGTCACGGCGCTGGAACTTTTCCTGCATCAGGCCGCCCAGCCGCCGGGTTTGCGCTCACGGATGTGGACCTACGTGCGCCCGGACGGTACGAAGGTGCCGGTATCGGTCACCCTGTCAGAGGTGCGCGACGGCCAAGGCGTGCTGCTCGGCGTCTTGGGCGTGGGCCGCGACATGACCGAGCAATTGGCCGCGCAGCGCGCCCTCGAACGCTTGAACGACAGCCTGAGCCAACGGGTGGAAGCGCGCACCCGCGAGCTGGCCCAGAC
>CAZAIR010000175.1:0-6276 GCA_964485225.1 uncultured Burkholderiaceae bacterium | reverse complement strand
GGGTTGGCTGGGATGCCCAGGGCACCAGCCAGCGAGACCGCCACGCCCGCCCCAACCAAGAGCGCGCCCGCAAGGCCAGGCCCTTGGGTGTAGGCAATCGCGTCCAAGTCGCTGAGTGCCAGCGCGGCCTCAGCCAAGGCTTGACGGGCGAGCGGCAGCACGCGGCGGATGTGATCCCGCGAGGCCAACTCAGGCACCACGCCGCCATAGGCTTGGTGCATGGTGATTTGGCTGTGCAGCGCTTGGCCCAACAGCCTGAAGCGCTGACCCTCCAGGGCCACCACCGCCACACCCGTCTCGTCGCACGACGATTCAATGCCCAGCACCCGCCACGGCCTGGCGTCGGGTGCAGCGCTCACGCTCACGCCTTGGCTTCCTTGGCGTGATTGATCGAGTACTTGGGGATCTCAACCGTCACATCGGTCTGCGCCAAGATGGCTTGGCAAGACAGGCGCGAGTTGGGCTCCAGGCCCCAAGCGCGGTCAAGCAAGTCTTCCTCGCCCTCCTCCATCTCCGACAGACTGCGAAAGCCCTCTCGAACGATGACGTGGCAGGTGGTGCATGCGCACACTTGGTCGCACGCGTGCTCGATATCGATGTGGTTGTCGAGCAAAGCCTCGCAGATGGACGTGCCTGCTGATGCCTGCACCTGACGGCCCTGCGGGCAGTACTCCGGGTGCGGCAGGATGGTGATCACGGGCATCAGAGTTGCTCCACCGAGCGGCCAGTCAAAGCCTGTTGAATTGATCGGTTCATACGGGCACTGGCGAAGGCCTCGGTACCCTGCGCCAAAGCCTGAACAGCGGCGTCGATGGCATCGGCATTGTTCCCCTGAAGCTGCTGGCGCAAGCTGAGTTGCAAAGCATCGATGGCGGCGCGTTCATCGGCAGCCAGCAAGTCGCCATCGGCCACCAGCGCGCTTTCCGTGGCGGCCAGCATGCGGTCGCCCTCCACTTGAGCCTCCCGCAGCTTGCGCGCGCCCATGTCGGCTTCTGCACTGGCAAAACCATCGCGCAACATCGCGGCCACTTGCTCATCACTCAGGCCGTAACTTGGCTTGATGCTGACGGTGGCTTCGACGCCACTCAGCAACTCCCGAGCCGCAACGCTGAGCAGGCCATCGGCATCCACTTGGAATGTCACACGGATACGCGCAGCGCCAGCCGCCATCGGCGGGATACCGCGCAATTCAAAGCGTGCCAACGAGCGACATTCGCTGACCAACTCCCGCTCGCCTTGCACCACATGCAAAGCCAGTGCAGTTTGCCCATCCTTGAAGGTGGTGAAGTCTTGCGCTTTCGAGACAGGCAACGTGGCATTGCGCTCAATCACCCGTTCTACCAAACCACCCATGGTTTCGAGGCCGAGGCTAAGAGGAATCACATCCAGCAGGAGCAACTCGCCATCGCGGCCATTGCCTGCCAGCGCGTTGGCCTGCACCGCGGCACCCAGCGCCACCACCTCGTCGGGATTCAAATTGGTGAGCACGGGACGCCCGAACAACGCGCCCACCCGCTGGCGAATAGCCGGCATCCGTGTCGAGCCCCCCACCATCACCACACCCTGCACCTCATCGGGCTGCAAGGCAGCGTCTCGGAGCACGCGGCGCACCACACTCAACGTGCGATCGACCAGAGGCTTGGTCAATGCCTCGAAGGCGGCACGGGTCACTGGCACCGTCAGCGCGCCGCCGTCGAGCTCACAACGAAGCTCGGTTTGCGTCAAGTCGCTGAGCCGCTCCTTGGCGCGCCGCGCCGCGGCGTAGATGCGCTGCAGATCGGCCGCACTGTTGGCCGTGCGTTGCGCTTGATGCAAGGCCCAGTCCACCAACTGACGGTCAAAGTCGTCGCCGCCCAGAGCGGCATCGCCACCCGTGGCCACCACTTCAAACACGCCTTTGCTGAGACGCAAGATCGACACATCAAACGTGCCGCCGCCCAGGTCGTAGACGGCGTACAAACCCTCGCTGCCGTGGTCCAAGCCGTAGGCAATCGCCGCTGCCGTAGGTTCATTGATCAGGCGCAACACCTTGAGGCCCGCCATGCTGGCAGCGTCCTTTGTGGCTTGGCGCTGCGCATCGTCGAAATAAGCTGGCACCGTGATGACCGCACCGTACACATCGTCGTCGAACGTGTCTTCAGCGCGTTGGCGCAAGCAGGCCAGGATCTCGGCCGACAACTCGACCGGGCTCTTAGGGCCCTCACGGGTGAGCACAGACACCATGCCCGGGCTGTCTTCGAGGGCGTAGGGCAGTTTGGCGGCGTCCGGCAAGTCGCCAAGACGCCGGCCCATCAAGCGCTTGATGCTGGCGATGGTGTTGGCCGGGTCCTCAGCCGCCGACGCCAAAGCCTCAGCACCAATCCGGCGTCGGCCTTCGCCCAAGACCTGCACCACGGAGGGCAAGATCGTGCGACCTGCACTGTCCGGCAAGCACTCGGCCAAGCCGTTGCGCAGAGCGGCCACCAAGGAGTGTGTGGTCCCCAAGTCAATGCCCACCGCGATGCGCCGCTGGTGCGGATCGGGCGATTGGCCTGGTTCGGAAATCTGGAGGAGCGCCATGGTTCAAAGGGGAAATAGCGCATCTCTGCGCTTGTCAATGTCTTGCAGGAAGCGGGCCACAAACATCAGCGAACGCACAGCCTCCGCGGCGCGGTGTGGCTGCTGGAGCTCATCGAGTTCACGCGCCACGGTGTCAAACAAGCCTTGCTGGCGCTGGCGCACTTCGTCGGCGAGGCGGTCAATGGCCGCCTCCGAACTTGCAGCCTCTAGCTCCTCGCGCCAACGCATCTGCTCCATCAAGAACGCGCTGCACATCCGTGTGTTGCTCTCGGCCTCAATGGAGGCGCCGCGCCTTTCGCACAGGTAAGCGGCACGCTGCAAAGGGTCACGCAAGCGCCGGTAAGCCTCATTGACACGCATCGCCCAGCGAACCGCACGGGCTTGTGCAGCCGCACCTTGACCGGCGTGCCGATCGGGATGCACCTGCGCAGCCACACGCTTCCAGCGTGCGTCCAAGTCGGCGCGGTCCAGCCGGTAGGTTTCCGGTAGACCAAAGAGGCTGAAGTCGTCGCTAGCGAGTTGCATCGGCAAAAACAAACGCGGCCAAGGGGCCGCGCCTGTGCAGGATTCCAATCGGTCAGACGCGGAACGACTCGCCGCAACCGCAGCGGTCCTTCTCACGGGGATTCAAGAACTTGAACCCCTCGTTAAGCCCTTCACGCACGAAGTCAAGCTGGGTGCCATCGAGGTAAGGAAGGCTTTTGGGGTCGATCAAGACCTTGATACCGTGGTCCTCAAAAACCACGTCATCGGTGGCCACTTCATCGGCGTACTCCAGCTTGTAGGCCAAGCCTGAGCATCCCGTGGTCTTCACACCAAGACGCACACCCACACCTTTGCCCCGCTTGCTCAAGTTGCGGTTCACGTGCTTGGCAGCAGCAGGCGTGAGGGTGATGCCCATCACGCCACAACCCCCTGCTTAGCACGGTAATCAGCCACGGCCGCCTTGATGGCGTCTTCAGCCAAGATGGAGCAGTGGATCTTGACCGGCGGCAGGGCCAGCTCTTCAGCGATCTGGCTGTTCTTGATGGCAACCGCCTCGTCCAGGCTCTTGCCCTTGACCCACTCGGTGACCAACGAACTGGAGGCGATCGCCGAACCGCAGCCGTAGGTCTTGAAACGCGCGTCTTCGATCAAGCCCGTGGCCGGGTTGACTTTGATCTGCAGCTTCATCACGTCACCGCATGCGGGCGCGCCCACCATACCGGTACCTACGGCGTCATCGCCCTTTTCGAACGAGCCCACGTTGCGCGGGTTCTCGTAGTGGTCCACCACTTTGTCGCTGTATGCCATCTCTTACCTCTCGTCAGTGTGCTGTCCACTTGATGGTGGACAAATCAATTCCGTCCTGGTGCATTTCCCACAGCGGAGACAACTCGCGCAATTTAGCCACGCGATCGCGCAACAGGGCCACGGCCGAGTCAATCTCCTCTTCGGTGGTGAAGCGGCCGATGGTCATCCGGAGGCTGGAGTGGGCCAACTCGTCAGAGCGACCCAACGCACGGAGCACGTAGCTGGGCTCCAGACTCGCAGATGTGCAGGCGGAGCCCGACGACACCGCAATGCCCTTCACACCCATGATCAACGACTCGCCTTCGACGTAGTTGAAAGAGGCATTCACGTTGTGTGGCACCCGACGCTCCAAATCGCCGTTGATGTACACCTCTTCCATGCCCTTGAGCCCATCAAGCAGACGCTGCTGCAGCGCCCGGATACGGGCGCACTCAGTCACCATCTCCTCTTTGGCAATGCGGAAGGCCTCGCCCATGCCCACGATCTGATGCGTCGGCAGCGTGCCCGAACGCATGCCGCGCTCGTGTCCACCGCCATGCATCTGCGCCTCCAAGCGAACACGCGGCTTTCGACGCACGTAAAGCGCACCGATGCCTTTCGGTCCGTAGGTTTTGTGGGAGGCCAAACTCATCAGGTCGACAGGCAACACACCCAAGTCGATGTGGATCTTGCCGGTGGCCTGCGCCGCATCGACGTGGAAGATGATGCCGCGCTCCCGGCACAAGGCTCCGATGGCCGCCATGTCCTGGATCACACCGATCTCATTGTTGACGGCCATGACCGACACCAAGATGGTGGTTGGGCGGATTGCGGCTTTCAACACCTCGAAATCGAGCAAGCCACTCGGCAAGACGTCGAGGTAAGTCACCTCGAAGCCCCGTCGCTCCAGTTCACGACAGGTATCGAGCACCGCCTTGTGTTCGGTCTTGACCGTGATCAAGTGGTTGCCGCGGCTCTTGTAGAACTCCGCGGCGCCCTTGATCGCCAAGTTGTTGCTCTCTGTCGCGCCGCTGGTCCAAACGATCTCCCGAGGGTCAGCGTGGATGAGTGAAGCCACCTGCTCGCGGGCCCGCTCAATCGCCGCCTCTGCATTCCACCCGTACACGTGGCTGCGGGAGGCGGCGTTGCCGAAGTTCTCGCGTAGCCAGGGAATCATGGCGTCCACCACACGGGGGTCGCATGGGTTGGTGGCGCCGTAATCGAGGTAAATCGGCAGATGCGGGGTCATGGGCAATGCTTACTTCGTCAAGGTGTTGCCGAGCGCGAACACCGAATTGGGTGCGGTGACGCGGATCGGACGGACTACCGGGTTGGGCGACATGGCGCGCTTCAAAGGCGCGCCCTCTTCGACGGTGAACCCTTTGGCGCGCTGCTCATCCACCAAGTGGCGCAAGCTCACGCTGTTGAGGTAAACCAGCATGTGGTCGTTCAGGCGGCTCCACAGCTCATGCGTCAGGCACCGCCCCGTCTCTTCACCCATGCAATTCTCGCGTCCACCGCAGCCGGTGGCGTCGATGGGCTCATCTACTGCCAAGATCACGTCGGCAATGGTGATGTCGTCTGCACGACGGCCAAGCGAGTAACCACCGCCAGGCCCACGTGTGCTTTCAACCAGCTCAGCACGGCGAAGCTTGCCGAACAGTTGCTCGAGGTAGCTCAAGGAAATCTGCTGCCGCTGGCTGATGGCGGCCAGTGCCACGGGCCCGTTGTGTTCCCGCAACGCCAAATCCAGCATGGCGGTGACTGCGAATCGGCCTTTAGTCGTCAATCTCATGGTGCTCGCTCCTGCGGCAGGGTGGGTACGGGACACCTGGCGGGGCACCTGGTCTCGCGAGAGACTGGGATAAACCCGTTCAATGCCTGAGTAGTTTAGTCGCCTAAGCAGCATAGCTCTGTCTAGGACAAACAGCCCTCAGAAATCTAAGGTTTCCCGACTACTACAGTCGGGTATTGACCTTCTGAGTCGGGGCTGTCGAGAGGCCGCCAATATGGCTAAGGCTGGCTCTCACGCTCTGTGCGCAGTTCGCGCAGGCGTACACATTCGGGGTGGTTGGTGTTGACGGGCTTCCTGCATTCCCGCGCCAAACACCAATCCCGTGCGAGAAAACTGCGCCGCGCGCAGACCGCAAATCGGTCTTCCCCCACGTTCGCTGACGCCGCACTGGCGGGCGGCGTTGCGCTTGCAGCGCCCTGCGTCTGGTTGGGCGTGCCCGCCTCGGGCATGGGTCGAGTCGTGGGCTGTCGAACGACGGGCGTGCCCGACGATGGTGGTGCAACCGAGCGGGAAGGCACCTTTGTCGCTTGTACTGAGGCGGCAGGCGGCTGCGGCTGATTCAACTGTCCAACGACCGGAGCAGCCGAGGCGGCCACCACGCTTGCCGACACAGGGGGGTGGCTGGCGGATTCCGCCACGGCGCCAAGCGT
>CAZAIR010000174.1:0-6362 GCA_964485225.1 uncultured Burkholderiaceae bacterium | reverse complement strand
CATCGCTAGCAAGGTGCCAATGACCGCGGTGGTGCGACGGGCGATCGAGAGGTTGAGAAACCACTTCATGGTGCGGGACCCCTTCGAGCTTGCGCTGTTGTGTGTGTGCAGAGACGCCCGCCTCGGCACAACCCAACAGAGTTACAAGCCAGAACGGGCTGGCGATCATCCGCCCAATACCCGACGGGTTTGAAGGGATTTCCCCAGCACCGGGTGCGCGGCAGCAAGGCTGCACGCGCCCCCCCGTCGCGGCTCATTTCATCGCACGAACACCACCGCCGAACGCGCCGGCACCGTGAAAGCCCCGGTGCCACCGCTGTAGCTGGCACCCGTCGCCACGCGCTGATCAGCCGCACCGGCAGCCCGGTGGACCGGGTGCAACTGGAAGCCCTTGCCCTTGAGCGCGTCAATGGTCAGCGTCTTGGGCGTCTTGTCGACGTTCACCAGGTACACCAACTCGGCAAAGTTGGCGCCGGCATAGCCCGTGCCATCCACGCTGGCCACGATCACCGTGGGCTCTTGCGAACTGCCGGTGTTGTGGAACTTCAGTCGCGCCTTGATGTCATCGGCCGTACGCAGGCGCAGCAAGGTGGTGCTGGCCCGAATCCTCAACAGGTCGCGGAAGGCGTCGCGCGTCCAGATGATCTCGTTGGCAGTGGGCTTGATGGCGCTGTTGGCCAACAAGGGTCGCAGCACGTCGTAGTTGCCTTGGTTCTCACCCTTCAACGGCAACCCCGTCCCGAAGTAGTTATCGGTGTAGGTCCAGTCGATGCGGTTGAACCAATCGCCGGCGTCGTAGCTGTTGCGGTCGCCACTCTTGCTGCGCAAGGTGTCAATCCCCGCGTGGAAGTAGGCCACGCCTTGGGCAAAGGTGTTGATCGCAGCCGCCAAGATTTGCACCCGAGCCCGGTCCTCACGGCTGGTGTTCACCGGCAGGCGGTAGGCGTTGATGTCGAACAGGGTGTGGTTGTCGTGGTTCTCAACGTAGTTCACCACCTCACCCGGGTCGGTCACGTAGCCGATGGTCTGGTTGCCCAGCCCATCCAAGCGCTGGGTGGCATCCCAGTGCGTGGTCAGCACGTAGCTGCGGATGGAACCGGCCAGACCGGCCTTGATGACATCGCTCGCCCACATCAGGTCGCCACGGTTCTTGCCGCCCCCGTGCGCATTGGGGTCGAAGAACACGCCGTTCACAAAGCCCTGGTTGCCGACGAAGCTGGTGCCCTCGCCAAAGCTGGAGCCCCGCACCTGGTCGCGCATGCGGTCGTTGAAGGTGCCGATGCCACTGCCATTCAGGCTGAGCTGGCTGGCCTGTACGAAACGACGGCCGTTCTCCACCTCACCGAAGTTCCAGCCTTCGCCCAACAGTTGCACATCGCGGCCGAGTTCCGTCTTCAAGCGCGCTTTGATGGCTTCCATCGCCGCACGCGGCTGGTGGCCCATCAGGTCGTAGCGGAAGGAGCTGATCTTGTACTCGCGCGCCCACAGCAGGCTGGAGTCGCTCATCAGCTTGCCCATCATCAGGTGCTCGGTGGCGGTGTTTTCGCAGCAAGTGCTCTTTTCAACGTTGCCGTCGGCATTCAGCCGGTGGTAGTAGCCAGGCACCACACGGTCCAGCACCGAGCGCTCGCGTTGGCCGCTGGTGCTGGTGTGGTTGTAGACCTTGTCCATGCCCACGCGCAGGCCGGCATCGTGCAGGCCTTTGACCATGGCGCGGAACTCCAGCACCCGCTTGGCCAGGTCGTTGGCATCACTGCTGTAGGAACCCTCGGGCGCATTGAAGTGCTGCGGGTCGTAGCCCCAGTTGAAGCAATCCCCCTGCGCTGTGGCCGCCACCGCAGTGGCCTGGCTTTCATCGGCCGGGCCGCCTGTGGGGCTGGGTGTGGTGCAACCGATCTCCGGCACCGTTGCGAAGTCAAAGGCCGGCAACAGGTGCACGTCGGTCAGACCCGCATCGGCCAGCGCCTTGAGGTGCTTCATGCCGTTGCTGCTGGCTTCGGTGAAGGCGGCGTACTTGCCCCGATTGGCCGCACTCACGGTGGCGTCATTGATCGAAAAGTCGCGCACGTGCAGCTCATAGATGCTCATGTCCGGCGTGGCCGCGACTTTGGCGGGTGGGCTGCTCGCATCCCAACCGGCAGGCTTGGTGTTGGCGGCCGAGAGGCTCAAAACGCCCGATCGCTTGCCGTCGGCCGTCAGGGCCACCGAGTAAGGATCGGTCACCAGGTTACGAACCAAGCCGACACCCCGCACCATCACCTCCACGCCGTAGCGGTAGGTTTTGCCACTCAAGTCGGCCGGGGCGTTCGCCGTCCACACGCCGGTCGCAGCATCGAAGCTGGCTTCGTACACGCCATCGGCATCCGCCGTGGCATTGGGGTAGGTGAACACCAGCACCTTCTGCGCCGTGGGCGCCCACAGCTTCCAGCGGGTGGCGGTGGGGCTCACGGTGACGCCCAGGTCGGGCACCGATGCAGCCGCGGCATAGAGGTCGTCCAAGGCACCAGCAGCCTGCAAGGTGGTGGCGTTCTGGACCTTGCCAGTGGCATCTTCCTGCACGATCACCAGCTGGCTCTTCAGCAAGTTGCCCAGGTTCGCTGCTTGCGCATCGGGCAGCTTGTAGCGGGCACCCGCACCGATCCACTTGAAACGATCGGCCACACCGGCCGGTAGCGTGCCGGTGAAGGGCTCCAATGTGATGGCGCCATCAGCGCCCGTCACGGCCACGTCTTTACCTACCGACAGCTTCGCACTGGCCGAGTGGTAGAGCTTCACGGTGCCCGCACCGTCGTTCAGCGGCCACTGGATGAGCTGCTTGTTCAACCAAAAGGCGCGGGCGTCAGACGTGCTCACGCGGCGGAGGTCCGGCGCTGCCGTGTAAACGGTGGCATCGCCTTGCACCAGCCATACATGGCCAACTTGGCCCGTCACAGCCAGGTTGGCGAAGGTGACGCGGATGTTGCCGTCGCGGCCGTCCTTGTCGTTTTCGTTGGGTGCCTTGCCGTGGATGATGAATTCCACCGCCGTGCGGTTAGCGTCCTGCTTGGGGTTGAGCACAGGCAGATCGAACACCACCTCGCCACTGCCCGCGCTGTAGCCAGGCATGGCACTGAAGGAGACCGCGTTGTTCCACTGGTCCAAGGTCAGTCCACCCAGCCGGGTCACATCGATGCCACTGCTGGGCCACAGGTGCAAGCCCCAAGCCGCGTAGTCACCGGCGTAGCGCTTGTAGTGCACGCGCACGGTGGTGATGTCCGGCGCCACGGTCGGACCGGAGGGCAAGCTGGTGTAGGTGGTTGGGTCCCCTTGCTTGCGCCAAATCTCGTTCTTACCGGGCTTGAGCGTGTAGCTCTGATCGGCACCGCCGTGGTCCTTGTCGTCCAGCTTGTGGAACAGGTAGCCGACGTTGCCGGTTTTGTCCTTGAGTGGTACCTCGTAGACCGCGCCGAAGCTGTCTTGACCGGTTGGGTTGATGCCGGCGTTCCAAGTCACCGGTTCAGCGGCGCCCCAGACATGCAGCTGCCAGCCGGTCGTGTTGCCGTCGGTGCGCTGGTAGTGAACCGTGAGCGACGTGGCGTCGCCACTGCCAGCAGGCGGCGCCGGGGCCGGCTGCTCGGCCGCGAGCACCGTTTGGAAGCCGGCATTGCCCTGGGCGATGCGCGCATCGGGCGCCGGAGCCGGTGGGGGCGGCGCAGGCGGGGCTTCCACGCCACCACCACCACCGCCTCCGCCGCAGCCGGCCAAAGCCAGTGCCAGTCCCACCACCGCCAGCCACTTGGGCCACCCACGCTTCGCCATTCCGTGCTCCTTGTCAGCAGGGACGGGATGCTAGTGAAGTAAAACTACATCTTGCAGGCCGGGCTTTCCCGGGGAAACTGGACGTAACTCTCTGTTTTGGCGGAAATGGCGTAGTTCGATTACAAAAGACGAGCGGTTTGCCGGGCCACCCAGCTTTCGCCGGCCGGCAGGTAGACGGGGTGGCTCACCTGTGCAGCCTCCAGGCACACGAAGCGCTGCCATGCCTCAGCCGGCAGGTCGGGCAGGCCGTGATTCGGACCAGGGTTCCAGACCACTGCATCGCCAAAGCCCTCCATGCCCAAGCCCAGCTTGCGTGCGGGCGCCTCGCTCAGCTCGATCAAGCGCAGCACACCGGGGATGTCCTTGACGATGCGATCGACCGCGCCGTTGCCTAGCATCTCCAGGCGTCCACTGTGCTGGACGCCCTCAGCCCCATCACGCGCACTGTCCACGTAGTGGCAGTCCTGAAGGCCCTCAACCACGGTGTGCCGCAAGCTTTGGACCTGCCAGTAGCTGTGCAGCGCAGCTTGGAACTCGAACGGGCTTTCACCGGTGTTTTCAACCGCCAGTTCGAGGTCCAGCTCGGCACCTTGGATGCGCACGGTGAGTTCCAGCGCAAAGGCGTGAGGCCAGGCACTGCGGGTTTCCGCATCGTCAACCAAGCGCAGCACGGCCAGCGCATCCTGTGGGCTCACATCGTGCTGCACCAGTTCCCAGGCCCGGGTGCGCGCCACACCGTGCCGGGGACCAGGACCTTGGTTCGCAAACTGCGGAAAGATGATGGGAATGCCACCCCGCACCGAAGCACCTGGGCCGTATCGGGTTTCGGACGACAAAAAGAGCTGCTCGCTGCCACCCGCGGGGCGCCACGAGACGACGTGCGCGCCGTGTAGCAGCACCCGAGCCCGGGCGCCATCGGGTGCTCGCAGATCAAGAGCGGCTTGACCGTGGTGGTCAACCAGCAGTGTTTTGAGATTCATTCGGCCTCCTCCAGCCCATGAAAAAGGCCCGCCGGGGCCGGCGGGCCTTGGTTTGTAACCGGGCGCTGGCTCAGCCTGCGGGCTTCGGAGCCGGTTTGGGCGCGGCGGCAGGTTTCGGAGCCGGCTTCGGGGCGGGCCTCGGTGCCGGCTTCGGCGCAGCGGCCGGCGCTGCGGTGGCGGGCTTCTGCTCAATTTCCTTGGATGCGGGCGTACTGCCACCCTGCACCCCCAAGCGGCCGCCGGTGCCCAAGCCACCCTTGACCTGCTGTGCCTTGTAGTTGCGCAGCGACTTCACCATTTGGTTGTAGGAGTCCACGAAGGCTGCCGTGATGACTTTGCCCTGTGGGGTTTTGGCGTAGGCGCCACCGATGGCCCCACCGCCGCCGCCAAAAGCAGCACCCAAGATGCCGAAATCAAAGTTCTTGGCGGTCCCCTCCGAGGCCGAGATCTGCACGCCCGAGCGGTTGTCGATCAGGATCAGCGTCGTCGAAGCTTCGTTCTTGCTCACGTTCGCAGCCACTGCAGTCAGCAAACCGATTGCGCCGGTTCCAAAGCCGCCGCCACCGCCACCGGTCTTGCCAGAGAACTGGATCTCAGGGCTCAAGGTGTAATCGGCCGCCACCATCTGGCCCTGACCGAAATTCGAACCGCCGCGCACCTCGCCGCTCTGCATCAGCTGGCGCTCACGCTCCATGTTGGCCATCGCACGGCCACGTTCCACGATCACGAAGCAGTTGCTTTGCTGGATCATCAAACGCAGCACAGGGATCGTTGAGCCGAGTTGACGCTCACGCAACTGGAACCACCAAGGCGCTTGCTGGTCTTCCTGCAAAGCCAAGGTGCCCAAGGTTTCGTCGCACTTCTCCAGCTTCTGGCTTTCGCCGGCAGCTGTTTCACCGCCGGCTGCCCCCGAGACAGCGCCCTTGTCCTCGCCCATCTTCGGGGCAGTGGCCAGACAGCCGGTCAACAGCAAAGGGATGGCGGCCAAAGCAGGCCAACGAACGTGTTTCAACATGCGGTCCTCCGAGATGTGAATCGAGCGAAAACGGACATGATAGGCGCGCCATTTGCGCCTGCGCCCCCTCAGCCATGGGCCCCAAAGGGCTGCTACGCGACCCCTTACAAAGCGTTACTCGGCGCCCCGGCCTCACCGCAACAACACCCTCAGAGACCGCTGCTCGCCCAAGAAAAAACCCGCGCTCGGCATGCACCTTGCGCGGGTCGATGGGTCGGTGACTGACCCGAATCGGCTTCAGTTCTTGCCGCGCAGCTTCCGTGCAGCGGCGATCTGGGCCGCCAGGGTCGCGAGCTCGCTGGTGGCCTTGGCCAAGTCGAGATCGGTCTTGGCGTTCTTCAGTGCCTCTTCGGCCGCAGCCTTGGCTTCGGCCGCCTTGGCCTCGTCCAAGTCCTTGCCGCGCACGGCGGTGTCGGCCAGCACGGTGACGCTGTGCGGTTGCACTTCCAAGATGCCGCCCGCCACGAAGATGAACTCTTCCTGGCCGTTGTCGGCACGCTCGATGCGCACGGCACCCGGCTTGATGCGGGTGATCAGCGGCGTGTGCTGCGGCAGGATGCCCAGCTCGC
>CAZAIR010000173.1:0-6363 GCA_964485225.1 uncultured Burkholderiaceae bacterium | reverse complement strand
CCGACCTGCTGCGCCGCCCCGGCGTGGGCTTTGACGCCGTGGCCGAAGCCGGCCGCATCGGCAAACCTGGCTTTGATGTTTCACGTGAAACCTTGCGTGGCGAGCTGGGCCTCGAACTGGCCGACGCCGTGATCGAGCAGGTGGAAATTGCCACCAAGTACGCCGGCTACATCGACAAGCAACACGACGAAGTGGCCCGCGCGGCAGCCTTCGAGCACCTGAAGCTGCCGGCCGAGTTGGACTACGCGCAGGTGACGGCGCTGTCCTTCGAGGCGCGCCAGAAGCTGGCGCAGCACCGGCCGGAAACACTGGGCCAGGCCTCGCGCATCTCGGGCATCACGCCGGCGGCGGTGTCGCTGTTGTTGATTCATTTGCGCAAGGGGCGGTTCAAGGGGTTTGTGCCGGAGCAGGCGGAGGCGGCGGTTTGAGCCAACCCGCCACCGCCTTGTTGCTGGTGGACTTGCAGCGCGGCGCCTTCGACGGCCTGCGCTGTGCACCCATGCCCGCGGGCGACGCCTTGATGGCCACCTGCCAGCGCTGGTTGGCCGAGGCCCGCGCCCGCGGCGACCGCGTGGTGTGGGTGCAGCATGCCGCGGAGCCCGGTGGCGCGATGGACCCGGCCGGCCCCGGCTTTGCCATCGACCCCCGCTTGAGCCCACGGGATGATGAGCCGCGCGTGGTGAAGACGCAGCCCAGTGCCTTCGACGGCACGGCGCTGGCCAGCCTGTTGACCGGGCTTGATGCGGTTCACGTGGTTGGCCTGCAGAGCGATGAGTGCGTCTTGGCGACCGCCATGGCCGGGCACGCTTTGGGCTTGCCGATCGCGGTGGTGGGGGATGCGCATCACACCTGGCCTTCGGGTGGGGTGTCGGCGGAGGCGGTGCGGGATGGGGTGAATGAGCGGCTTAGGGCCGCTGGGGTGAAGGTGCTTTGAGCGTGCCGCTACTTACTCAGCGAGAGCCCGCAGGCGCCTTCCGCCCTGCACCCGGAGTTCCTTTTGTCTTGGCAAAAGGAACCAAAACCGCGCCCCCGGCTTCAGCGCCCCTTCGGGGTTCCTTGCGCTGCGCGCAAGCCCAGGCCCGCCCAAAACTCACTCCGCTCGCTGCGCTCGTTCCGTTCAAACAGTTGGGCGGAGTCAGTTGGGGTGGCGGGCTGGCGCCCGCGCCTGGTCTTGCTGTGCTGCTCAGCGCTTCAGGACGGGGCAACAGCCAAACAGCCAGCAGCCAACTGCCGGGAAACGGCGCAATTGATGGCGGTCCGGGTGCAGGGCGGATATCACCTGCGGGCTCCCACGCAAGGCAATCAAACCCCTGAAAAACACAACAACAACAACACGCCCATGAGCACCCTCCCCACCCAACTCCAAGAAGGCCTCAACCTCCTGGCCCTGCCCCTCACCGCAGCCCAGCAGGCCGAACTGCTCGACTACCTGGCCCTGCTCAAGAAGTGGAGCAAGGTCTACAACCTGACCGCCGTGCGCGAGCCCGAGAGCATGCTCAAGCTGCACCTGCTGGACAGCCTGGCTGCCCTGCCCCCGCTGCAGCGCCACCTGCAAGGCGCACTGGCCCGCGTGCTGGACGTGGGCAGCGGCGGCGGTTTGCCGGGTGCAGTGTTCGCGCTGTCGGCCCCCGAGCAGCTCAACGTCACCTGCGTCGACACCGTGGCCAAGAAGGCGCATTTCATTGACCAAGTTGCGGCCGAGTTGCGGCTCAAGAACCTGCGCGGTGCCCACGCCCGGGTGGAAGAGCTGAAGGCTGAGCCGTTCCCGGTCATCACCAGCCGGGCTTTCGCGTCGCTGGTGGATTTCGTGAAGCTCACCCGTCAGCTCTTGGCGCCGGGTGGGGTGTGGATGGCGCTCAAAGGCCAGCAACCGGCCGATGAAATCGCCGCCCTGCCGGCCGATATCGAGGTGTTTCACGTGGAACAACTGTGTGTGCCGGGCCTGGATGCCCAGCGCTGCATCGTGTGGATGCGCCTGCGCACCCGCCAGAATTGAGCCCATGGCCAAAATCTTCTGCATAGCCAACCAAAAGGGTGGCGTCGGCAAAACCACCACCTGCGTGAACTTGGCTGCGGGGCTGGCGCAGATCGGCCAACGGGTGCTGCTGGTCGACCTCGACCCCCAGGGCAACGCCACCATGGGCTCGGGCCTGGACAAGCGCAAGCTCGACCCCAACGTCTACGACGTGCTGCTAGAGAACGCCAGCGTGGCCGAAGCCCGCCGCCGCAGCGAGTTGGGCGGCTACGACGTGCTGGGCGCCAACCGCGACCTGGCCGGCGCCGAGGTGGAGCTGGTCAGCCTGGAGCGGCGCGAAAAGCGCCTCAAGGCCGCCTTGGCGGTGGTGGACGCCGAGTACGACATCGTGCTCATCGATTGCCCGCCGTCCCTGAGTCTGCTCACCCTCAACGGCCTGTGCAGCGCCAACGGCGTGCTGGTGCCCATGCAGTGCGAGTACTACGCGCTCGAAGGCCTGACCGACCTCGTCAACACCATCAAGCAGGTGCACGGCAACCTGAACCACGACCTGAAGGTGATCGGCCTGCTGCGCGTGATGTTCGACCCCCGCATCACCCTGCAGAACCAAGTGGCCGAGCAGCTCAAGAGCCACTTTGGCGACAAGGTGTTCAACACCGTCATCCCCCGCAACGTGCGCCTGGCCGAGGCCCCCAGCTACGGCCAGCCCGGCGTGGTGTTCGACCCCCACGCCAAGGGCGCGCAGGCGTATGTGGACTGCGCGCGCGAGATGGTGGAGCGGGTCAAGCAGCTCTGAGCTGACCCACCCCATGACCCTGCGCCACCGCGACGCCCCGCCCACCGCCACCCTCGCCCGGCGCATCGAAGACGCCGGCCTCAATGCCAGCGCCCCGCCTCAGCAGGCCTTTGTCGACGGCTGGTTGTTGCGCCTGTCGCCCGGCAAGGCCAAGCGCGCGCGTTGCATCAATGCGCTGCAGCGGGGGCGGCTGCCGCTGGACGACATGCTGGCCCGGTGCCGTGCGGCGTTCCAGTCGGCGGGGCTGCCTTTGATGGTGCGCATCACGCCGTTCACGCAGCCGCAAGACCTGGACGCGCAGCTGGCCGTGCGCGGCTGGCACCGCTTTGACGAGACCCAGGTGCTGGCACGCATCCACCTGGACGATCTGCCCAACCCCGGCTTGCTCGACGGCCAGCGCCTGGTGCCCTTGGCGGCGGCCGCCTACGCCGACACCGTGGGCCGCCTGCGTGGCACCTCGGATGAGGGCATTGCCGCGCACGCCGAGCGCCTGGCCGCCAGCCATGTGCCCTACCAAGGCTTTGCGCTGCTGGCGCGCGACGGCCGCCTGTGTGCCGTCGGGCAGCTCGCCATCGAGGACGGCTTGGCCGGCCTGTACGACGTCTTCACCCCCGATACCCAGCGCCGCCAAGGCCACGCGCGGCGCCTGTGCGCCAGCTTGCTGCAAGCCGCCGCCGCCCAAGGTGCGCGGCACGCTTACCTGCAGGTGAGCGACGACAACGCCGCCGCCATCACCCTGTACCAAGGCTTGGGATTCGTCTTCGCCTACCGTTACCACTACCGATCGGAGCAAGCCCATGTCGAATGAAACGAGCCGTCGCACTTTTGTGACCACCACTTTCGCCGTCGCCGCCCTGCCCGTCGCGGCCAGCACCGTCAGCACCTCGGCCGATGGCCTGCTGGCTGGTGAAGTCACCATCGATGCGGGCGGCTTCGCGTTGCCGGCCTACCGCGCGGCGCCGGCCAAGGCCAAGGGCAAATTGCCGGTGGTGCTGCTGGTGAGCGAGATCTTCGGCGTGCACGCCCACATTGCCGACGTGGCCCGCCGCTTCGCCAAGGCCGGCTACCTGTGCATTGCGCCCGAACTGTTCATCCGCCAGGGCGACGCCAAGAACCAACCCGATGTGCAGACCCTGGTGCGCGAGGTCATCAGCAAAGTGCCCGACGCCCAGGTGATGAGCGACCTCGACGCCTGCGCCGCCTGGGCCGCAGCCAACGGCGGCGATGCCAAGCGTTTGGCCGTGACTGGCTTCTGCTACGGCGGCCGCACCACCTGGCTGTATGCCGCGCACAACCCGGCCATCAAGACCGGTGTCGCTTGGTACGGCCGCTTGGTGGCCAACCCCAGCGCCCCGCGCAACCCGCTCACGCCCTTGCAGCCCATTGATGTGGTGGAGAAGCTCAACGGCCCGGTGCTGGGCCTGTATGCGGGCCAAGACACCGGCATCCCCAACGCCACCGTGGCGCAGATGCAAAACGCGTTCGCCAATGCCGCCAACCCCAAGGCACGGGCCAGCAGCTTTGTGCTGTACCGCGACGCTGCTCACGGCTTCCATGCCGATTACCGGCCCATGTACCGCGAGGCCGACGCCAAAGACGCCTGGGCGCGCTGCTTGGCTTGGATGGCGCAGCACGGGGTCTGAGCCACGCGGCTTGCTTGCAAATGCGAATTATTCGCATTAGAGTGGGCCGCCATGCCCAGCACCGCCGCCCCCCTGAGCCCTGAAGCCGAGCACCTTGCCCTGCTGCAGAGCTATGCCCGCTTGCAACAGCGCGTGACCGGCTGGTGCGCCAGCCACGCGCAAGCCCGCGCCCGCTGGGAGGCCGAGCAAATGCGCCTGCGTGCCGAGGCGATGCGCTGGCGCAGCCTGCATGCCTGGGCGGCACAAGACCTGGCCGCGCTGCAGGCCCAGGGGCCCAGCCCGCGCAGCGCCGCCGGTGCTTGGCAAGGCGTGTGGGTGCAAGCCGAGGCCGCTGGCCTGCTCTGCACCACGGGCTGCTTGCCCTTTGGGCGGGCTTGGGCCACCGGCGCGCCGGCGCTGTGTGCCCTCACCCAAGCGCCCTGCGTGGCGCCGGCACCGGAACCCGACCGCCTGGTTCAGCCCCCAGCGGCAGGCTGAACCCGCCCCCCGCGCCACAGCGCTTGGCAGCGCGTGCCCCAGGCCGACAGCCGCGGCCAGTGCTTGTCGTGGAAGTAGTGCACCACGGTGTTGGCCAGCGGCTCGACGAGCGTGATGGCGCCGGCGATGGCCACATCGCCCGTCAGGGCGTAGCTGATGCCAAAGGCGGTGCCCAGGTGCAGCACCCCGAACGACAACGATTTGGCCATCACTGACTCCCAGCTGTTCAACAGGCGCCCAGTGTGGCCAGCCCGGCGCCAGACGTCCAAGCGAATGCCTTGATGGCAGCAATAGCCCCCAGCCCGGGTTTCAGTCTGGTGCGGGCAATGCCAGCTGTTGCGCCACGCTCAGGCACTGCTGGATGTGCATCTCGCACACCGTTTTGAGCGCCGTGTAGGTCAGCACCACCGACACCGCTTGGCCGGCAATCGGCACCACCTTGGCCGCCTGCTGCGCCGTGAGCCGCACGCCCACCAAGGACAGCGCCTTCATCACCAGCTGGCGCGTGACCAGCTTGCCCACCAGCAAGCTGCCGCCGGCCGAGATGGCCTTGTAAACCGCCACCTGCCGGTCGGGCGCCAGGCGCGCCACCTGCGCCGGGCTGAGGCCGAAGGCCTGGTTGATCTGCGGGATCAAGCGCATCAGCAGCGCCACGTCGGTGGCCCAGTCCAGCCCTGGCACCGGCACCACGGCCACGCCGGCGGCCATCAAGGCGCGCTTGCGCACCAAGCCGCGGCAGTGGGCGAGGGCGCTTTGCAGGTGCGGCGGCAGGGGGGCGGCGGGTGAAGGTTTGGGCATGAAAAAGGGCCCCGCTGGGGGGCCCTTGAATGTAGGCGCAGCGGACTGGCTTCAGCGGCTGGCGGCAGCGCGCATCTGCTGCGCCACGAACACCAGGCAGCTCACGGTGATGACCGCGGCGGTGATGAGGCTCGGCCCCCACTGCGCCAGTTGCAGCGGCTCGCCCTTGAGCACCAGCATCATGAGCTGGTTCTGGCCCAGGCCCGGCACCCAGAAGTACCAGGGTGCATCGGCCCCCGGGTTCAGCAGCGACACCAGCGGCGCCATGCTGACCACCGTCATCACCAGCGTGGCGCTGGCCTGGGCTTCCTTGAAGGTCTTGGTGCGGATGGCCACCGCCATCAGCAGCGCGCCCAAGGCGGCGGTGAGGGGCACCAGCAGCGCGGTGAACAGCAACGCGTCGTGCCAGCCGAAGCGGAACATGGCCTGCAAGCTGTCGCTCTTCATCATCCACTGCGCGGGTACAAAGCTCAGGCTCGCCAAGCCCGCCACCGCCACCCCCAGCAGGGCCACGGCGCCCCACTTGCCTGCCACGATGGCAAGGTGCTTGGCCGGGTTGGTGAGCAGCGGCTCCAGCGAGCCGCGTTCGCGCTCACCCGAAGTCGAGTCCAGCGCTGCGGTCAGGCAGCCATACAGCACCGCCATGATCACGAACATCGGGATCATGCTGCTGA
>CAZAIR010000172.1:0-6409 GCA_964485225.1 uncultured Burkholderiaceae bacterium | reverse complement strand
AGAGCAGGCGCAGGAAGTGCCAGACCTCGGTGGTGGTGGCCACCGTGCTCTTGCGCCCGCCGCGCGACAGGCGCTGCTCGATCGCCACCGTCGGCGGGATGCCATAGACCGCATCCACCTCCGGCCGGCCGGCCGGCTGCACGATGCTGCGGGCGTAGGCGTTCAGGCTTTCCAGGTAGCGGCGCTGGCCCTCGTTGAACAGGATGTCAAAGGCCAGCGTGCTTTTGCCCGAGCCCGACACGCCGGTGACCACGGTGAACTTGCCGTGCGGCACGTCCACGCTCAGGCCCTTGAGGTTGTGCTCGCGGGCGTTGACGATTTCGATGGCGGCCTTGCGCGGCGCGGCCATGCGGCGCTTGTTCAGCAGCAGCGTTTGCAGCGGCGAGCCCTCGGCCACCACCAACGGGCGCTCCATGGCCTGCACATAGTCGCGCAGCGCCTGGGCGGTGTGCGTGTCGTGGTGCAGCATGAGGTTCTCGGGCGTGTCCTCGGCCACGATGCGACCGCCGGCCGAGCCCCCTTCGGGCCCGAGGTCGATGATCCAGTCGGCGGCGCGGATGACGTCGAGGTTGTGCTCGATGAGCAGCATCGAGTGCCCGGCCGCCATCAGCTTGCGCAGCGCGCGCATGAGCTTGGCGATGTCGTCGAAGTGCAGGCCCGTGGTCGGTTCGTCCAGCAGGAACAAGAGCCCCTTCTTGGCCACACGCTTGGCGCTGGCGCTGTCGGCCAGGTGGCTGGCCAGCTTCAGGCGCTGGGCCTCGCCGCCGCTGAGGGTGGGCACGGGCTGGCCCAGGGTCAGGTAGTCCAGGCCCACGTCCACCAAGGGCTGCAGGCGCAGCTGCACCTCGCGGTCGTCGGCGAACCAGGCCAGGGCCTCGGCGACGGTGAGGTCGAGCACGTCGGCGATGGAACGCGACACGCCGCCGCGTTCCAGCTTCACCTCCAGCAGCTCGGCGCGGTAGCGGGTGCCGTTGCAGTCGGGGCAGCGCAGGTACACATCGCTGAGGAACTGCATCTCCACGTGCTCGAAGCCGGAGCCCGAGCAGGTGGGGCAGCGGCCATCGCCGCTGTTGAAGCTGAACATGCCGGCGGCGTAGCCGCGCTCCACGGCCAGCGGCGCGGTGGCAAAGCGCTTGCGGATCTCGTCGAAGGCGCCGACCACGCTGGCGGGGTTGGAGCGCGCGGTTTTGCCGATGGGCGATTGGTCGACGAACACCGCGCCAGCCAGCCAGTCGGCACCCAGCAGGCGGTCGTAAGCGCCCGGCGCTTCGGTGCTTTGGCCGAAGTGGCGCAGCAGGGCCGGGGCCAGGATGTCTTGGATCAGCGTGCTTTTGCCCGAGCCCGATACCCCCGTGACGACCACGAAGCGCTGCAGCGGCAGGAACAGGTTGACGTTTTGCAGGTTGTGGGCGCGGGCGCCCTCCAGCAGCAGCTTGGGTGTGGCGCTGTCCACCGCGCGTTTGATGCCCAAGCCCACGTGCTTGCGCCCGCCGAGGTAAGCGCCGGTGAGCGTGTCGGCCTCGCGCAGCTGCTCGGGCGTGCCATCGAACACGATGTTGCCGCCCAGGCGGCCGGGGCCGGGGCCCATGTCGATGACGCGGTCGGCAGCCCACATCACGGCCGGGTCGTGCTCCACCACCACCAGGGTGTTGCCGGCGTCGCGCAGGCGGTGCATGGCCTGGGTGATGCGGTGCATGTCGCGCGGGTGCAGGCCGATGCTGGGCTCGTCCAGCACGAACAGGGTGTTGACCAGGCTGGTGCCCAGCGCGGTGGTGAGGTTGATGCGCTGCACCTCGCCGCCGCTCAGCGTGCGGCTTTGGCGGTCCAGCGTCAGGTAGTGCAGGCCCACGTCCACCAGGTACTTCAGGCGGTTGCGGATCTCGTCCAGCAAATGGCCAAGCGCCTGGTCCAGCAGGTGCGTGGGCGGCTGGTAGGCGGCGAAGAAGTCGCGCAGCGTGCCAATGGGCAGGCGCATCAGGTCGGCCAGGTTCAGGCCGGGCAGCGCGGCCAGCTGGTCCGCCGTCCAAGCCACGCCCTTGGGCAGGAAGCGCGGTGCGTCCACGGGCGGGCCGTCCAGGCGCCACAGCAGGGCCTCGGTTTTGAGCCGCGCACCGCCGCACGACGGGCACTCGGTGTAGCTGCGGTACTTGGACAGCAGCACCCGGATGTGCATCTTGTAGGCCTTGGTCTCCAGGTAAGCGAAGAAGCGCCGCACCCCGTACCACTTCTTGCCCCACTGGCCGTCCTTGTAGCCGGCCTCGCCCTCCAACACCCAATCACGGTGCTCGGCGCTGAGTTGGGACCAAGCCGTGTCGCGCGGGATGCCGTGCAGGCCGCAGTGCTTCATCAGGTCGTCGTAGCACTCGCTCCAAGCCGGCGTGGTGAAGGGCTTGATGGCGCCGCCGCGCAGGGTCTTCTTGTCGTCGGGGATGACCAGCCCCCAATCCACGCCGATGACGCGGCCGAAGCCGCGGCAGGTGTCGCAGGCGCCAAGGGCCGAGTTGAAAGAGAACAGCGCCGGCTGCGGCGCCAGGTAGCGGCGGTCGCTTTCCGGGCAGTGCAGGCCGGTGGAGTAGCGCCACTGCAGGCCCGCATCGTCCAGGCCCTGCACCAGCAGCTGCCCGTTGCCGCGCACCAGCGCCAGTTCGATGGCTTCGGCCAAGCGGGCGGGGTCGGCGGACCGTAAGCGCAGGCGGTCGACCACCACATCCATCAGCGTGCGGTCGCCCACCTCGCGCCGGTTCATGGAGCGCGTGTAGCCGCCGGCGCTGAGCCATTGCTCGATTTCAGCCTCGCCAATGCCGCCAGGCAGCTCCACGCCGAAGCACAGGGCCACGCGCGGGTCACCCGCCGCAGCGGCGCGTTGCAGCAGGTCAGCGGCGATGGTGGCCGGGGTGTCTTGCCGCACGGGCAGCGCGGTGTCCTGGTCGTACAACTGCGCGGCGCGGGCAAACAGCAGCTTGAGGTGGTCGTTCAGCTCCGTCATCGTGCCGACCGTGGAGCGGCTGTTGCGCACCGGGTTGGTCTGGTCGATGGCGATGGCCGGCGGCACGCCGTCCACGCGGTCGACCTGCGGGCGGTCCATGCGGTCCAGGAACTGGCGGGCGTAGGCGCTGAAGGTCTCGACGTAGCGGCGCTGCCCCTCCGCGTACAGGGTGTCGAACACCAAGCTGCTTTTGCCGCTGCCGCTGGGGCCCGTCACCACCGTCAGTTCGCCGGTGCGGATCTCCACATCGAGGTTCTTCAGGTTGTGCTGGCGGGCGCCTTGGATGCGGATCGGTTCGGACATGGACAGCTGTCGCGAGGGAGGGGGCGGAGATTGTGGTCCTGCCCTGCCCTCACGTCAGCGGCTTGGCGCGAAAAGGTGAGCGCGCTGGCGCACCGACTCGGTGTCAAACACAGGGCAGCCCGCCCACAATCGCAGCCGCCCCAGCTTTTGAAAGCCCCGCCATGCCCAAACCCATGAGCTGCCCCCGCTGCGGCGGCGGCTTCGATTGCGGCGCCCAAGATGGGCACTGCGACTGCTTTGAGCTGGTGCTCACGCCCGCGCAGCAAGCCGACATCGCCGCGCACTTTGCCGATTGCCTGTGCGTGGCGTGCTTGCGGCAGATTGCGGCTGGGGCGCCGGCCGCTGCGGGATCAAGCCCTTAGTGCTGCAAGATCTTCGACAGGAAGTCCTTCGCGCGCGGGCTGCGTTCGTCGGGCTTGCCGAAGAAGTCGTCCTTGCTGCAGTCTTCAACGATCTTGCCAGCGTCCATGAAGATCACGCGGTGGCTGACCTTTTTGGCGAAGCCCATTTCGTGCGTCACGCACATCATGGTCATGCCCTCGTGGGCCAGCTGCACCATCACGTCGAGCACCTCGCCCACCATCTCGGGGTCAAGGGCGCTGGTGGGTTCGTCGAACAACATGGCGATGGGGTCCATGCTCAAGGACCGGGCAATCGCCACGCGCTGTTGCTGGCCGCCGCTGAGTTGGCCGGGGAACTTGTCCTTGTGCGCCAGCAGGCCCACGCGGTCGAGCATCTTGAGGCCGCGCGCCATGGCGTCGGTCTTGTTGCGGCCCAGCACCTTGATTTGCGCCAGCGTCAGGTTCTCAGTCACCGACAGGTGCGGGAACAGCTCGAAGTTCTGGAACACCATGCCCACGCGGCTGCGCAGCTTGGGCAGGTCGGTGCCCTTGGCGGTGATGGATTGACCGTCCACGCGGATGTCGCCCTTTTGGATGGGTTCGAGCGCGTTGACGGTTTTGATCAGGGTGCTTTTGCCGGAGCCGGAGGGGCCGCAAACCACGACCACATCGCCCTTGTTGATGGAGGTGGTGCAGTCGGTCAATACCTGGAAGGTGCCGTACCACTTGGAGACATTTTGGATATCGATCACGAAAAACTCCTTATCGAAGAGGCCGCCGAGCGCCGGGCCGCCCCAAGCCGGCGGCACCCCCTCGGGGGGTGGCTGCGGTAGGCCGCGGCCGGGGGCTGTCCATCAACGAATGATGGCGATGCGCTTCTGCATGTGGCGCACGGCCATGGACAGCGAGAAGCAGATGACGAAATAGAACAGCGCGGCCAGCAGGTAGGCCTCGATCGGGCGGTTGTAGTTGTTGCGCGCCGCCTCAAAGCCCTTGAGCAGGTCGTAGGCGCCGATGGCGTAGACCAAGCTGGTGTCCTGGAACAGGATGATGGTCTGCGTGAGCAGCACCGGCAGCATGTTGCGGAAGGCCTGCGGCAGCACCACCAGCTGCATCGTCTGGCGGTAGGTCATGCCCATCGCGTAGCCGGCGTAGACCTGGCCCTTGGGCACGCTCTGGATGCCGGCGCGCATGATCTCGGAGTAGTAGGCCGCCTCGAACAGCGTGAAGGTGATGAAGGCCGACACGATGACGCGGTTCTCGACCGCCCATTGGCCGCCAATGGCTTGGTAGAAGCCGGTGGGGATGAGCAGGAAGAACCACAGAATCACCATCACCAGCGGGATGGAACGCATCAGGTTCACATAGCCCGCCGCCGGCCACACCAGGAAGGGCAAGCCAGACAGGCGCATCAAGGCCAGCACCGTGCCCAGCATGATGCCGCCCACCATGGCCACCAGCGTCAGGGTGATCGAGAAGATCAGCCCGTTCAGGACGAAGGTCCGGAAGAAATCAAGGGTGAAGAACGAAAAGTCTAGGTTGCTCATTTGCCACCCCCGGTGGCCACGCCCGGCACGCGCACGGCACGCTCGATGGCCGATGCGATCAGGAACACGGTGAAGGCCGAAACAAAGTACATGAGCGTGACGCCGGCGTAGATCTCGGTCGGGCGCGAGGTTTCTTCACCGGCTTGGCGGGCGAACTGCGTCAGCTCCAGCACGCTGATGGCGAAGGCCACCGAGCTGTTCTTGACGATGTTCATGCTCTCGCTGGTGAGCGGCGGAATGACCACCCGGAACGCCACCGGCAGCAGCACGAAGCGGTAGGTTTGCGGCAACGAGAAGCCCATCGACAAGCCGGCATAGCGCTGGCCCTTGGGGATGCTTTGGATACCAGCCCGCACCTGCTCTGAGATGCGCGCGCTGGTGAAGAAGCCCAGGCCAATGGCCGCCAGCAAGTAGCTGGGCACGCCCTTGAGCGGGGTGATGAACTCGGGCACCACGAAGTACCAGAGGAAGAGTTGCACGATGAGCGGGATGTTGCGGAACAGCTCGGTCCAGGCGTTGCCCGCCGCCAACAGCCACTTGTTGGGCGTGGTGCGTGCCACGCCCACCAGCGAACCCACCGACAGCGCCACCAGCATGCCGATGGCCGCCACCAGCAGCGTCCAGCCCCAGGCGCTGATCAGCCAGTCCAGGTAGGTTTGGGTGCCGGGCTGGTTGAAGCAGCCCTCCACGATGGTGCCCTCCACCGTGTCCTTGCACCACAGTTCTTTCCACTCGAACGCCATCGCGCTCCCTCTCGAATTTGGCCGTCAATGACAAAGGGCGGTCGCCTTGCAGCAGACCGCCCTGGTCGGTTCTCCGTCGGTCAGTGCAGCCCGATCACTTCTTGGCGTATTCCTCGGCCGGCTTGTCGTTCGGCGTGGCCCAGGCGGCCTTGGTGGCGGCGCTGGCCGGCAGGTTCAGCTTGGTGTTGGAGGGCGGGATGGGTTGCATGAACCACTTGTCGTACATCTTCGCCAGCTCACCCGACTTCATCAGCCCGGTGATGGCGCCGTCCACGGCCTTCTTGAACGCCGGGTCGTCCTTGCGGAACATGATGGCGATCGGCTCCACGCTCAGCACCTCGCCCACGATTTTGAAGTCAGCGGGGTTCTTCGACTTGGAGATGGCACCGGCCAAGATCTGGGCGTCCATCACAAAGGCATCGGCACGGCCCGACTCCAGCAGCAGGAAGCTGTCAGCGTGGTCCTTGCCGAAGACTTCCTTGAAGTCGA
>CAZAIR010000171.1:0-6498 GCA_964485225.1 uncultured Burkholderiaceae bacterium | reverse complement strand
CCATGCTGCTGGCTGCCGGCGAGTACGCCCATGCCGCCAGCTACGCGCGCTCGGCACTGAACACCCTGCCCCACCACGGCCCCAGCCTTTACACCCTGGGGTTCGCGCTTTCGGGACTGGGCGAAGCCGCTGAAGCACAGGGCGTGCTGCGCAAACTCAGCCGCGGCAAAGCCCGGGCCAGCCTGATGGCCGAGGCGCCCAACCTGGTGCCGCTGGTGCGCACCGAGTTGGCACGCATCCAGCGCCTGACGCGACCGCCGAAAACGGCCTGACAGGGAAGCCTTGAACTGGACGGCCTTGTCAGGTTTTATCTGACAAGGCCTTGCCCGCGACGCCGACGCGACGGCGTCCGTGGCGCCGATTCCGGCTTCGGTCACAGGTTCAAACAATGCGTTCCATGCCACCCAACAAGGAGCGCCGCATGAACCCCGATCAGATCCTGGCTGAGATCCGCGAAACCAACCTGTCGTACCTGATGCTGGCGCAAAGCCTCATCCGCCAAGACCGCGAGCAAGCGCTCTACCGTTTGGGCATCAGCGAAGAAACCGCCACCTTGTTGGCCACGCTGAGCCCGGCTCAGGTGATGAAGATCAGCGCCAACGCCACCTTGCTGTGCCGCTTCCGCATGGAGGACGACCTGGTGTGGGGTCTGCTGACCAGCAGCCACAAGCCCTCGGTGAACGAGCAGTCGGCCGCACTGCACGCCCAGATCCTGCTCGCCAGCCAGGCTGTCGCCTAAGGAGCAACGCACCATGCCACGCGTCAAAAGCATCCTCGACGAAGCCCGCCAGATCGAGCGCGCTGTCACCCTGATCAACCTGGGTGCCCGCCTGCAAGTGCTGGAAAGCGAAACCGACCTCAGCTACGAGCGCCTGCTGCGCCTGTACAAGGAAGTGGCCGGCCGCAGCCCCAGCAAAGGCCAGTTGCCGTTCAGCACCGACTGGTTCATGACCTGGCAGCCCAACATCCACGCCTCGCTGTTCGTCAACATCCACGAATACCTGAACAAGGCCTCGGCGATGGACGAGATCGATGCCGTCATCAAGGCCTACCAGCTCTACCTGGAACAAACCCAGAGCCTGGGCGCCGAGCCGCTGCTGTCGGTCACCCGCGCCTGGCGCCTGGTGAAGTTCATCGACAACGGCATGCTCACCCTCACCACCTGCAAGAGCTGCGGCGGGCACTTCGTGACCCACCCGCACGAGGTGGCGCGCCAGTACGTGTGCGGCCTGTGCAACCCGCCCGCCCGTGCCGGCAAAGGCCGCGCTCCCACCGACGCCCACGTGCACTGAGGGCGGCGAAGGCCTGCCCCTGGGTCGCCCGTACATTGCGCGCATGCCTTTGGACGTCTGCTTGGTGGTGATCGCGCGCAACGCCGGCGCCCGACTGCCCCGTTTGTTGCGTAGCGTGCGCCCCTACGTGGGCCGCATGCTGGTGATGGACACCGGTTCCACCGACAACACAACCGACCTGGCCCAAGCCGAGGGCGCGCAGGTGGCGCACTTCCGCTGGTGTGACGACTTCGCCGCAGCGCGCAATGCGGCACTCGAGGTGGCCGGCGCCGACTGGCACGTGGTGCTCGACGCCGACGAATGGCTGTTGAGCGGCGGCGAAAGCCTGCAGGCGCTGACCGACCAAGCGCCCTGCTTCGTGGGCAGCGTCCAACTGCTCAACCACACCGATGAAGCCCAGCAAAGCCTCGCGCACGACCGGATCAGCCGCGTGCTGCCCGGCCATTTGCGCTATGCCGGCCGGGTACATGAGCAGCCCCAGCACGCACTGCCCGTGCGAGCCCTGCCTGTGCACATTGGGCACGATGGCTACCGCGCCGCCGACCTGGCAGCCAAGCGCGGTCGCAACGCCCGGCTGCTGCAGTTGGCCCTGGCCGAAACGCCGGGCGATGCCTACCTGTGGTACCAACTGGGCAAAGACGCAGCCATTTACGACGACCACCCCGCCGCCGAAACTGCCTTCGCCCAAGCTGCGGCCTTGCCACATGCTGCCCCTTGGTGGCTCGACTTGGTGCCACGTCGCCTTTACACGCTCAAGTGCTTAGGCTGGCATGAAGCTGCCATGAACTTGGCGAGCGAAGAGCTCAATGTCTGCGGTATCTCACCCGATTTTTGGTTCGCGCTGGGCGACGTGGTGCTTGACACCGCTGCCGAGCACCCTGACCGCGCCATGCAGCTGTTGCCCCTCGCAGAAGACTGCTGGCGCCGCTGCCTCGACCTTGGAGAGCGACCCGACCTGCCTGGCGCCGTAGCCGGGCGCGGCAGCCACCTGGCCGCCCACAACCTGGCGGTGGTGCTGGACGGCACCGGCCGCAGCGACGAGGCCCAGGCCGTGCGCCAAGCACACCCAGCGCCGCTGTGAGCGCTGAGCACGCCCACCGACCACAGCGCTGGGCGCGATCCTGGCCGCTGAGCGCGCTGCTGTGTTGGATGGCCGGCTTGCTCTTGTTCCGTGGGCTGGGCAGTGTGGCAACAGCGCCTTGGCCGGCCCTGGCCAGCGTGGCGCTGGTGCTGGCGCTGGCTGCCTTGCACCACCGGCCGTGGCGCCGCTGGATCGTGGCCGCCGGCTGGCCGCTGGCCTTGGCCGTTCAAGCCACGCCCTTGCCGCCCTGGGCCTGGGGCCTGTTGGCCCTGGGCTTGCTGCTGCTCTACCCTCGCGCGCAGTGGCGCGACGCACCGCTCTACCCCACCCCACCGGGTGCACTGGACGCCCTCACCCACGCCGCCCCTTTGCCACCCGGCGCCCGCGTGCTGGACGGTGGCTGCGGCAAAGGCGACGGCCTGCTGGCCCTGGCCCGCGCCTACCCGCAAGCCCAGTGCGTGGGCGTGGAGATGAGCTGGCCTCTGGTGCTTTGGAGCCGTTGGCGTTGCCGGGGCGCCGAAGTGCGCCGCGCCGATCTCTGGCGCATCGATTGGCGCGATTTCCAACTGGTTTACCTGTTCCAGCGGCCCGAATCGATGGCGCAGGCCTTGACCAAAGCCCGGCACGAACTGCAACCGGGCGCATGGCTGGTGAGCTTGGACTTTCCCCTGCCCGAGGTGCCTGCCCAAGCACAGTGGCCTGTCGGCCGCCACACGGTGTTTCTTTACCCCGCTGAAAGCCTGAAATGAGCGTGGGGCACGGTGCGTTTACTGGGCGTCAATTGCAACCGGGCCTGCACAATCAGCGCGCCCTTGGGTGTAAAAACCTGCGGCATCTCGCCCCATTTGGGATCTGAAGGCTCGGGAACCGGAACGCCATGTTTGTCATCATCGGTTGGGTCTTAGTGTTTGTCTTCGTCTTTGGGACGTTCATCGCCCACGGAGGCAACATGGGCCCCATCCTCAAGGCTTTGCCTTGGGAAATGGCCATGATTGGCGGCGCCACTCTGGGCGCCTTTCTCGTCAACAACCAGATGACGGTGGTCAAGGCCACGATCGCCGGGGCGCTGAGCTGCTTCAAGGGCAGCATCTACACCAAAGCACGCTCTATGGAGTTGCTGGCGCTGCTCTACGACATCCTGCAGAAGGCGCGCAAAGAAGGCCTGATGTCCATTGAGAAGGACGTCGAAGATCCGCACAGCTCGCCGCTGTTCCAGAAGTACCCGGGGGTGGGCAACGACCACCACGTCACCGAGTTCATCACCGATTACCTGCGCATGATGGTGTCGGGCAACCTGAACGCGCACGAGATCGAGTCGCTGATGGACAGCGAAATCGACACCCACCACGCCGAGGCCCACGCGCCGGTGGCGGCGATCCAGCGCGTGGCCGGCGGCCTTCCGGCCTTCGGCATCGTGGCTGCGGTGCTGGGCGTGATCAAAACCATGGGCTCGGTGGGCCAGCCCCCGGCAGTCCTGGGCGCCATGATCGGCTCCGCGCTGGTCGGCACCTTCCTCGGCATCTTGCTGGCCTACGCCTTCGCCGAACCCGTGGCCGGCCTGCTGGAGCAAAAGATGGAGGAAAGCGGTAAAGAACTGCAGTGCATCAAGACCACGCTGCTGGCCAGCATGCAGGGTTATGCCCCGCAGGTGGCGATCGAGTTCGGCCGCAAGGTGCTGTTCTCCCACGTGCGCCCCACGTTCGCCGAGCTTGAAGCGCACGTCAAGAAGAAATGACGGCAAGCCCCAAGGTCACCACTGGGCAGCGGCGCCGCCAGCCCTAACCTCACCGAGATCACGACATGGCAGGCGACGCCAAAAAGCTCCAGCCCATCATCGTCAAGAAGGTCAAAAAGGGCGGTCATGCAGCGCATGGCGGCGCTTGGAAGATTGCTTACGCCGACTTCGTGACCGCCATGATGGCGTTCTTCCTGCTGATGTGGCTGCTGGGCTCGACCACCGAGGGCGACAAGAAGGGCATCGCCGACTACTTTCAAGCCCCATTGAAAGTGGCCATGTTCGGCGGCTCTGGCGCTGGCGATGCCTCGTCGGTGATCCAGGGCGGCGGCGAGGACCTCACCCGCCAAGGCGGGCAAGTCAAAAGAGGCGAAGTCAAGGCGCCCGAAAAGACCTACAACCTGCGCGCATTGCGCGACGAGCAGCGCCGGGCCGAGATCTCGCGTATGGAGCAGCTCAAGGAGAAGATCGAGGAAACCTTGGCGCAGAACGCGCAGCTGTCGGCCCTCGGTGGCCAGATCAAGCTGGAGATGACGAAGGAAGGCCTGCGGATCCAAATCGCCGACGAGGGCAACCGGCCGATGTTCGACAGCGGCTCGGCCGTGGTCAAACCCTACATGCGCGAGCTGTTGCGCGAGCTGGGCGGGGTGCTGGCCGAAGTGCCCAACCGGCTGACCATCGAAGGGCACACCGATGCCCAACCCTTCAGCAACGAAGCCAACGGTTACAGCAATTGGGAGCTAAGTGCCGATCGCGCAAACGCCTCCCGGCGTGAAATGGTCACAGGGGGTTTGCCCGAGTCACGCATGCTGCGTGTTCAAGGGCTGGCTTCTAGTAAGCTGTTGGACGCCCAAGCGCCCACAAGCCCTATGAACCGGCGCATCAGCATCACTGTGATGAACCGGGACGCCGAGGACGCTGTACTGAAGAACATGCCCGATGAAGAAGAGGCACCCGCCCCGGCTGCATCAGGCCCGTCAGGTTGAAACCGGAACGCCAGAAGGATCCCCATGAGCACGGATTTGAGGTTCATGATCGTTGACGATTTCTCCACCATGCGCCGCATCGTGCGGGGCTTGCTGAAAGAGATCGGTTACACCAACGCTGAAGAAGCAGAAGACGGCGTTGACGCGCTGGCCCAGCTGCGCGCCTCGAAGTTCGACTTCGTGGTCAGCGACATCAACATGCCCAACATGACGGGCTTTGAGTTGCTCAAGGAAATCAAGGCAGACCCCAACCTCAAGCACCTGCCGGTGTTGATGGTGACGGCCGAAGCCCGCAAAGAAGACATCGTGTTGGCCGCCCAAACCGGCGCTGCTGGCTACATCGTCAAACCCTTCACCAAGGCCACCCTTGAAGAGAAGGTGCTGAAGATCATCCAAAAGATGCAAGCGGCCTGACGGCCAGGAGACTTCGATCATGCAAATGGACGAACTGGCCAAGCTGTCGGCTGGGCAACCCTTGATGGTGGATCCGGCGGTGTTTCAGCAGTTGGGGTCGATCACCCGCCTGCTGCACGACACCATGAGCCAGTTGGGCGTGATGCCCAAGCTCCAGACCGCGACCGAAGGCCTGCCTGACGCGCGCAGCCGGCTGACCTACATCGCCGACAAAACAGCGGCTGCGGCCAACAAGGTGCTGAACTCGGTGGATCAGGCCAAGGCCAAGCACGAGTTCATCGCCCAAGCCACGCGTGACATCGCCGCCAAGATCACAGCCGACCCCGTGCGTGCCGTAGCCAGCGGGGCGCTGATGAACTTCGTGACGGACGTGGAAGAGTCGACCGCCACAATCGATCAGCATTTGACCGACATCATGATGGCCCAGGACTTCCACGACCTGACCGGCCAGGTGGTCAAGAAGGTGGTGCAACTCACCAGCGACCTGGAAGACAGCTTGGTCAAGCTGCTGGTGCAGGTGGTACCGCCCGAGCACCGCGACAAGGTGAACCAAGAGGTGCTGCAAGGCCCGGTGGTGAACCCCGAAGGCCGCACCGATGTGGTGAGCGACCAAGGCGAGGTCGACGACCTGCTCGCTTCGCTCGGCTTCTGAGCGGCGCGACTTCCGTCACGGCTTGAACACAAGGGAGGCTGCGGCCTCCCTTTTGCGTTTCTGGCGCTTTGATTAGCAGCCAACTGACCCGGCTTATCGGGCTCAAGTTCCGGCCCTGAGTTTGAAGAATCGGCGGGCTGCCCCATGGTGGGTGCAGCACACCCGCCATGGCCGAGAAAGACGCCCAAGACCACAACTTACCGGCCTCGCAGCGCAAGATCAAAAAGGCGCGCGAAGAAGGTCAGCTCCCCCGCTCGCGCGACTTGCCGCACGCGATGGTGATGGCCGCCATGGCTTTGCTGGTTTGGCTGTGGCTGCCCAAGGCCATGCGCGACTGG
>CAZAIR010000170.1:0-6535 GCA_964485225.1 uncultured Burkholderiaceae bacterium | reverse complement strand
GCCCTTGAGTGGCGCTCCGGCCGTCTTGCTGAGCTGGGCGTGGCTGAAGCTGTGGTTGGCCAGCGCGAAGCCGTCGCGGCTGAGTGCGCGAGCGATGCTCGCTTGGGCGCCCAGCACCGCGCTGCCATCGGGCTTGATGCTGCCCAAGTTGCGGCCCACCTGGAAGAACACGGCCGGCGCGCCGTACTGGCGCAGGATGGCCTTGATCTCGTCGGTGTAGCGCGGGTGCGGGCCGTCGTCGAAGGTCAGCACCAGGGTTTTGGGCGGCAGGGCGGAAAGCCAGCTCGGTGTTTCGATCTCACGCGTGTCGCGGCGCGCCAACTCGGCCGGGCTGTAGGCCAGCACCACGCCGTGGGCCTTGAGCACGGCCTCGCGCGGGTGCAGGCGCTGCACATGGGCCACGTAGGCGTCCCACTTCTCGCGCTTCAGTTCGATGCTGCGCGTGGATTCCATCGCCATGTAGATGGCGCCCAACTCCTTTTCATAGTTTTGCTCGATGGTGCGCAGGGCCTCGAGGTCGTCGCCAACGCGCTGGTGCAGCTTCACGGCCGGCAGGCTGCTGTGCGCTCGCAAGGCGTCTTGCAGCGCCAGCAGGGCTTCGCGGAAGGCGAGGCGGTCGGCGTCGAACAGCCCCGGCGCGCTCTCGATGTGCGCCAGCAGCCGCTGCGTCTGCGCGTAGCCGCTGTGCTGGTCGTCAGCCACCAGCCGTTGCACAGCAGCTTGAAGGGCCGGCGCGGCGGCCAACTGAGCGTGGAACAACGCATGGCCCACCTTGCGCACCGCTTGGCTTTCGGGGCTGACAGCCGGCCCAGCTTCACCGGCGAGCAGCGCGACGATCTGCTGGTGGGCAACCAGGCTCTCGGTCAAGCTGGCCAACACGACGTCGCCCTGGGTGGCCAGCGGGGCGGCCTGTGCCGCGGATGCCGCTTGCGCCGGGCCTGCCCGCCCTGGGGCCTGTTGCGCGGGCCAGGCCCACCAAGCCAAGGCCAATGCGGCAGTCACCAAGGCGGCAGTCACCAAGGCGGCAACGCCGCCAGCGCGCAGCGTGCGGGGCGTGGGCATCAGGCGCGCAGGGTCAGCACCGCGTCGGGCAAGGCGCGCGCCATTTGGTTGCGTACGGCCGGATCGTCACTTACCGCTGCGTCACCATCACCAGCCAACTGGGCGATACGGCTCAGCGCCTCGGCTTGAGCCGGCTGCTGAAAGGCCTGGGCCCAGGCATCGGGGGCCAGGTCCACCGCGCTCATGAAGCCCAGGCACCAATCTTCGGCGTCCACTAGTTCTTCATCGTCCCCCTCGGCAACGCTGAAGATGGGCTCCCACTGCTGGGGCTTGTGCTTCACAGCGTAGGCCACGCTGTGCACGTGCCGCAGCACATCCATCACCACGCGCTTGCGTTGCTTGCCGCTGGCGAAGGGCGCGTTGGGGTTGGCCTCGGTGGGGGCGTCCCCGCCCCAGACCAAGGGCAGCCAGTCAGCGCCGGGTACTTGGGGCAGGGGAATGGGACTGAGCAACAGGCCGGTTACGTAGCCGTCCAGCGCCTCGATGTTCAGCGCGCCATCGCTGGGCAGGTGGGCCAGCAGGTGGTCGAGCTCATTGAGCTCCTCGTCACTCAGGGGACGGTTGTCGCTGGTGGGGTTGTAGCTGGGGTAGTTCATCGTTGGCTGCGGGCTTTGCGGCCATCAAAGGCAGCGAGTTGGGTTTTCAACAGGGCCATCAGCACCCGGGCGTTGGCCTCGTCCATGACCAGGGTGGTGCTGGGTGTGATGTCGTCGTCGCTGCGGACCGGGTTGGACGTGATCACGGCTTCCACACGGAAATTCACATCGCCGTGGCCGCTGTTGCTCGCCGATTTGAACTTCTGGATTTCGATGCGGTGGGTTTTCATAGACGTTGATCGCAGTGGGGACGCACTTGGCAGGCGTCACACAGGGGCTTGCGGGCTTGGCAGATGTAGCGGCCGTGCAAGATCAGCCAGTGGTGTGCATCTTCGAGGAAGCGCGCAGGGATGCGGCGCAGCAGCCCTTGTTCAACCGCCAGCGGCGTCTTGCCAGGGGCCAAACCCGTGCGGTTGGCGACGCGGAAGATGTGCGTGTCCACCGCCATGGTGGGCTCGCCAAAGGCCACGTTCAGCACCACGTTGGCGGTTTTGCGGCCCACGCCGGGCAGAGCCTCCAGCGCCTCACGGTCGCGGGGCACTTGGCCACCGTGCTGGTCCACCAAGATGCGGCAGGTCTGCATCAGGTGCTTGGCTTTGGTGCGGAACAGGCCGATGGTTTTGATGTGCTCGGTAACGGTGGCCTCTCCCAGGGCCAGCATCGCCTGCGGCGTTGGCGCTGCCGCGAAGAGTGCGCGCGTGGCTTTGTTGACGCTCACATCGGTGGCCTGTGCCGACAGCAGCACGGCGGCCAGCAGCTCAAAGCGGCTGGTGAACACGAGCTCGGTTTCCGGCTCGGGGTTCGCGGCTTGCAGCGTGCTGAAAAAGGCGTTGATGGCGGCGGGCTTCATGCCCGCATTGTGGTCAAGGTGCAGACTGGGCTTTCGCCCTCGCACGGGCGATGGCGGCCTCCACCACGGCGCGCTTGCGCAGGCGCTCGGCGGCGTCGCCGCTGTGGGTCAGCTCGTCCAGGTGCGCCAGCTTGTGCGCGGCTTTGGCTTCCAGGCGGGCGTTTTGCTCTTGGGCCTCACGCACCAAGCGTGCGTTGCGGGCCTCGTAGCGTGCTTGAGCGGTGCTGGCTTGCTCGGTCGACCAATTGGCCCAGCCCACCAAGCCGGGTGTCACCGTGTCCATGCGGATGCAGTCCACCGGGCAGGCTGGCAGGCACAACTCGCAGCCGGTGCAATCTGGGCCGATGACGGCGTGCATGGCCTTGGGCGCGCCAAAGATGGCGTCCACCGGGCAGGCCTTGATGCACAGCGTGCAGCCAATGCACCAGGTCTCGTCGATCACGGCCACCGCACGCTCGGCGGGCACACCGTGGCTCGGGTCCAGGGGCAACGGCGCTTGGCCGGTGAGTTGGGCCAGGCGCTGCACGCCCTCATCGCCACCCGGCGGGCAGCGGTTGATGGGGGCACGGCCTACAGCGATGGCCTCCGCGTAACGCCGGCAATCGGGTTCGCCGCAGCGCGTGCACTGCGTCTGGGGCAATGCAGCGTCGATGGCGTCGGCAAGGGCCTTCTGGGCTGGGGTCAACAGCACGTCAAGCGGCGCGCTTGGTGCTGGCTTTGCGGGCCGCACGGTCGAACTTGGCAATGAAGTCGCGCACCACCGGGTAGGCCTGGTTGCGCCAGCGCTTGCCGCTGAAGATGCCGTAGTGGCCGGCACCCTTCAGCTCGTAGTGGGTTTGGTGTGCCTTGGGGATGCCGGTGCACAGGGCGTGTGCAGCCTCGGTCTGGCCGGCGCCCGAGATGTCGTCCAGCTCGCCTTCCACGGTCAGCAGGCCGCATCCGGTGATGTCTTGGGGGCGCACGCGCTGGCCGGCCACATCCCAGGTGCCATTCACCAAGGCGAAGTCTTGGAACACCACGCGGATGGTGTCGAGGTAGTACTCGGCTGGCAGGTCGAGCACGGCGTTGTACTCGTCGTAAAACTCGCGGTGGCTGTCGGCGCCTTCGTCGTCGCCACGGGCCAGGTCCAGGAAGTAGTCGTAGTGGCTGCTCAGGTGGCGGCCCGGATTCATGGCCACGAAGCCGGTGTGCTGCAGGAAACCGGGGTAGACCATGCGCCCGGCACCAGGGTAGTTGGTGGGCACGCGGTAGACGACGTTGTTCTCGAACCAGCTGTAGCTCTTGTTCATCGCCAGGTTGTTGACGGCGGTGGGGCTCTTGCGGGCGTCGATGGGGCCGCCCATCATCGTCATCGTGCGCGGCACGATGTCGCCGCGCGTGGCCTGCAGCGACACCGCGGCCAGCACCGGCACGGTGGGCTGGCACACCGAGATCACGTGCACCGTGGGGCCGATGTGGCGGATGAACTCCTGCACGTAGGCCACGTAGTCGTCGAGGTGGAACGGGCCTTCGCTGGTGGGCACCATGCGGGCGTCGGTCCAGTCGGTGATGTAGACCTTGTGGTCGCACAGCAGCTGTCGCACGGTGTCGCGCAGCAGCGTGGCGTGGTGGCCGCTCAAGGGCGCCACCACCAGCACGGTGGGCTGGTCCTTCATGCGGTGAAGCTGGGCGGCGTCGTCGCTGAAGCGCTTGAAGCGCAGCAGGCGACAGAAGGGTTTCTCGATCACCACGCGCTCTTGCACAGCCACCGCCACGCCGTCCACATTCACGGTGTTGATGTTGAACGCGGGCTTTTCGTAGGCCTTGGCCAGGCGGTGCATCAGATCCAGCCCGGCCGCCAAGCGCGGCGCCAGTGGCGAGATGGCCAGCGGCGACAGTGGGTGGGTGTAGAGCTGGGCTGCCGCGGCCGAAAACTCAGCGAAGGGGCTCAGCAGGGCGCGTTGGGTTTCGTAGATCTGGTAGAGCATGGCCGTTCCTTCCGCATGGATGCTGCGAGTTTCGCGCAAATGCTGCGGTGCAACATTTTCTTTTCGCCGGATTTCGGCAATCGGTTGCAGGTTCGCCCCGAAAAAAGGGCGCCCCGACAACCGAAGGCGCCCCCAGGGTTTAGCGCATCACAGCGGCCATGGCGGCCGCCACGCGCGGCAAATTGCCGAGATTCAGCGCGGCCACGCAGATGCGGCCGCTGTCCACGCCATAAACGCCAAATTCATTGCGCAGGCGCTGCATCTGCTCGGCCGTCAGGCCCGAGTAGCTGAACATGCCTTGCTGGCGGGTGATGAAGCCCAGCGGCTGCTGTACGCCAGCGGCCACCAGGGCGTCGTGCAGGGCGGTGCGCATCTGGGCGATGCGGTCGCGCATGCCGCCCAACTCTTGCTCCCACTGGGCGCGCAGGGTGTCGCTGCCCAGCACCATGGCCACCACCTTGCCGCCGTGGGTGGGTGGGTTGCTGTAAGTGGTGCGGGCGGTGGCCTTGAGTTGGCTGAGCACGCGCAAGGCTTCGTCGGCATCGGCCGCCACCACGTGCAGGCTGCCCACGCGCTCGCCGTACAGGCTGAAGCTCTTGCTGTAGCTGCTGGAGACCAAGAAAGCCACGCCAGCGGCGTCGAGTGCGCGCACGGCGTGGGCGTCGGCGTCCAGGCCTTGGCCGAAGCCTTGGTAGGCCATGTCCATGAAGGGCACCAGGCCGCGGGCCTTCACCAGCTCGATCACGGCCGTCCACTGCTCGGGCGTCAAGTCGTAGCCGGTGGGGTTGTGGCAGCAAGCGTGCAGCACCACCACGTCGCCCGCGCGGGCGCTGCCCAGATCGGCCAGCAGCGCGTTGAAGGCGATGCCGCGGGCGGCGGCGTCGTAGTAGGCGTAGGTCTTGACCTCGAAGCCGGCGTTGGTGAACAGCGCGCGGTGGTTTTCCCAGCTCGGGTCGCTGATCCACACCGTGGCGTTGGGGTTCAGGCGCTTCAAAAAGTCGGCGCCCACCTTGAGGGCCCCGGTGCCGCCCAAGGCCTGCAGGCTGGCCACGCGCTTGGCGGCCAGGGCTGGGCTGTTGGGGCCAAATACCTGCTTTTGGGCCGCGGCCACGTAGCTCACCAGGCCGTCGATGGGCAGGTAGCCGCGCGCGGCGTGGGCGGCGGCCAGCTCGTCTTCGGCGGCTTGCACGCAGGCCAGCAAGGGCAGCTTGCCGTTGGCATCGGTGTACACGCCCACGCCCAGGTTCACTTTGTCGGCGCGGGTGTCGGCATTGAATTGCTCATTCAGGCCGAGGATGGGATCGCGCGGGGCGAGAGGAGCGGCTGCAAAAACGGACATGGCGCGGTAGGCTTTCAGGCTTTGCGTGGAACGGAGCCGCCGATTTTAGGCGCCACCCCCACGCCCACCAGGGATTACCCGATGACAGCCTCCGCCGCAGCCGAAGCCCCAGCCGCCGAAGCGCCCCAGCCCGGCGAGTTCGTGCGCTTTGAGGGCTCGCCCTTCGAGCTGTTCCAGCCCTTTCCTCCGGCAGGCGACCAACCCGGCGCTATCGACGCCCTGGTGGAAGGCGTGCAGGACGGCTTGGCCTACCAAACCTTGCTGGGCGTGACCGGCTCGGGCAAGACCTTCACGATGGCCAACACCATCGCCCGGTTGGGACGCCCGGCCATCGTGTTCGCGCCCAACAAAACCTTGGCCGCGCAGCTGTACAGCGAGTTTCGCGACTTCTTCCCGAACAACGCCGTTGAGTACTTCGTCAGCTACTACGACTACTACCAGCCCGAGGCCTACGTGCCGCAGCGCGACCTGTTCATCGAGAAGGACAGCGCCATCAACGAGCACATCGAGCAGATGCGGCTGTCGGCCACCAAGAGCCTGCTCGAGCGCCGCGACGTGATCATCGTGGCCAGCGTCAGCGCGATCTACGGCATCGGCAACCCGAGCGACTACCACCGCATGGTGATGACGCTGCGCGTGGGCGACAAGCTCGGCCAGCGCGACGTGATCGCGCACCTGATCCGCATGCAGTACCAGCGCAACGAGACCGACTTCTCGCGCG
>CAZAIR010000169.1:0-6552 GCA_964485225.1 uncultured Burkholderiaceae bacterium | reverse complement strand
ATCAAGACGGTCAACGCCCTGAGCCACTACACCGACTGGACGGTGGGCCACGTGCACAGCGGTGCCTTGGGCTGGGTGGGCTTGGTCAGCATGGGCGCGCTGTACCACCTGATCCCGCGCATGTGGGGCCGCACGCAGATGCACTCGGTGCGCGCCATCGAGCTGCACTTCTGGATCGCCACGCTGGGCATCCTTCTCTACATCGCCGCGATGTGGATTGCCGGTGTGATGCAGGGCCTGATGTGGCGCGCCACGCACGCCGACGGCACCTTGGTTTACAGCTTCGTTGAGAGCGTCAAGGCCACGTACCCGTACTACGTGGTGCGCCTGGTGGGCGGCCTGCTTTACCTCGGTGGCATGTTGATCATGGCCTGGAACGTCGTCATGACCGTCAAGGGCCAGAAGGCCCCGGTGCTGGCACCCAAGCTGCCCAGCACGCAACCCCTGGCTGCTTGAGGAGGCGCCACCATGTCAGATCACACCAAGGCCACGGGCCATGCCCGCATCGAGACCAACAACTTCCTGATGATCGTTCTGATCGTTGTGGCGGTCGCCTTCGGCGGATTGGTCGAGATCGTGCCGCTGTTCTTCCAGCGCAGCACCACGCAGCCGGCTGCAGGCCTCAAGCCTTACACCGCGCTGCAACTGGCCGGCCGCGATGTTTACTTGCGCGAGGGTTGCTACAACTGCCACTCGCAAATGATCCGCCCCCTGCGCGCCGAGGTGCTGCGTTACGGCCCTTACAGCAAGGCGGGTGAGTTCGTTTACGACCACCCCTTCCAATGGGGCAGCAAGCGCACCGGGCCTGACCTGCACCGCGTGGGCGGCCGCTACAGCGACGAATGGCACCGGCTGCACCTGATGAATCCGCGTGACCTGGTGCCCGAGTCGAACATGCCTGCCTATCCCTGGCTGGCCACGGCCCTGGTCGACCCCGAAGGGATGGCGCCGCGCATGAAGGCCTTGCGTCGGGTGGGCGTGCCTTACCGCGACACCGAGATCGCGGCGGCGGCAGAGGATGTGAAGGGCAAAACCGAGATGGACGCCTTGATTGCTTACCTGCAGGTGATGGGCGTACGCACCCCTGACGCCACCACCGCACAGGCGGTGACGGCACCCACATCCACCACTGCGGAGGTGACCCCATGAGCTGGGATGTCAACACCCTGCGCAGCGCTGCCACGCTGCTCGGCTTTGTGGCCTTTGGCTTGCTGGTGTGGCGCACCTGGCGCCGCGCTGCCCAGTCCACCCATGAGGCCGCTGCGCGGCTCCCTTTCACTGAAGACGAGAACGGAGGCCCGTTGTGAGCGATTTCTTCTCCAGCGGTTGGTCGTGGTTCATTGCGGGTGTCACCGCTGCGGGTTTGGGCTTCTGCCTGTGGCTGCTGCTCACCAGCAGTCGCACCACGGCCATGTCAGATGACGGCAGCACCGGGCACGTATGGGACGAAGATCTGCGCGAGATGAACAACCCGCTGCCGCGTTGGTGGTTGGGCTTGTTCGTCATCACCGTGGTGTTCGCGGCGGTGTACCTGGTGCTGTACCCGGGTTTTGGCGATGCGCCCGGCACGCTGAAGTGGAGCCAAAGCGGCCAATTGGCGGCTGAGCAAGAAGCCGCCACCAAGCGCCTGGCGCCGCTCTACGCCAAGTACACCAGCTTGGACGCCGAAGCCTTGAGCCAGCAGCCCGAAGCCATGGCCATGGGCCAGCGCTTGTTCTTGAACAACTGCGCCCAGTGCCACGGCTCTGACGCCAAGGGCAGCAAAGGCTTCCCCAACCTGACCGACAGCGATTGGCTCTGGGGCGGCAGCTTCGAGACCAGCCAGCAGACCATCGCGGAGGGGCGCGTTGGCAACATGCCGCCCATGGCGGCCGCCGTGGGCAGCAGCGAGGACCAACGCAACCTGGCGCACTACGTGCTCAGCCTTTCCGGCAGCCCGCACAACAGCTTGAAGGCCCAACTCGGGCGCGGCAAGTTCACCGCCTGTGCCGCCTGTCACGGCAGCAAAGGGCAGGGCAACACCGCCCTGGGCGCGCCCAACCTCACCGACAAGGTGTGGCTGCACGGATGGGGCGAAGAGGCCGTGTTGGCCGCCATCCAGAACGGCAAGCACAACGTCATGCCGGCCCAGAACAAGCTGCTGACGCCCGACCAGATCCATGTGCTGGGTGCTTACGTTTGGAGCTTGAGCCACGGCAAGCCTGTGGCACCTTGAGCCACCGCTGATGCAGTCCGCCCCAATCCAGCTCTACCGCAAGCGGGTCAAGATCCACCCGCGCGAGGTGCACGGGGTGTTCCAGCGCTGGCGCTGGGCCCTCGTGTTCCTGACCCAGGCGCTGTTCTACGGCCTGCCGTGGCTGCAGTGGGCCACCGAGACCGGGGCGCGTCAGGCGGTGCTGTTCGACCTGGAAGCGCGGCGCTTTTACCTGCTGGGTTTGGTGCTGTACCCGCAGGACTTCATCTACCTGACCGCGCTGCTGGTGCTGTGCGCCTACGCGCTGTTCTTGTTCACGACGGTGGCGGGGCGGCTGTGGTGTGGCTATGCCTGCCCGCAAACCGTCTACACCTCGATGTTCTTGTGGATCGAGCAGCGCATCGAGGGCAGCAAGGCCCAGCGCGAGAAGCTCGACACCGCGCCGTGGACGCTGGACAAAATCTGGCGCCGCAGCGCCAAGCACAGCGTGTGGGTGCTGCTGGCGCTGCTGACCGGCTTCACCTTCGTGGGCTACTTCACGCCCATCCGGGAGCTGGCACCGGCGGTGCTGGCCGCCCAGCTCGGCCCTTGGCAAACCTTCTGGATCCTGTTCTACAGCTTTGCCACCTGGGGCAATGCCGGCTTCATGCGCGAGCAGGTGTGCAAGTACATGTGCCCTTACGCGCGCTTCCAAAGCGCGATGTTCGACAAGGACACGCTCATCATTGGCTACGACGCCGAGCGCGGCGAGCCCCGCCAGCCCAGTGGCAAGGGCGCTGCACCGCCGGGCAAGGGCGATTGCATCGACTGCGGCCTGTGCGTGCAGGTGTGCCCCACCGGCATCGACATCCGCAAAGGTTTGCAATACGAATGCATCGGCTGTGCCGCTTGCATCGATGTGTGCGACGGCGTGATGGACAAGCTGCAGCGCCCGCGCGGCTTGGTGCGTTACGACACCGAAAACGGCATGGCCGAGCACCTCAGCCGCAAGCAAGAGTGGCTGCGCACTTTGCGGCCCCGCGTGTGGGTGTACACAGCCGTGATGTGGCTGATCATTGCCGCGGTGGCCACCAGCCTGTGGCTGCGTCCGCCGTTCCGCTTTGACATCGTGCGCGACCGCGCCTCCTTGGGGCGCTGGAACGAGCAAGGTCAGTTGGAGAACGTCTACCGCGTGCAGCTGATGAATGTGGTCGAGCGCACGCAGCGCTACCGCATCTCGGTCGCCAGCGACGACCCGGCCTTGGCGTCGGCGGCGGTGGGCGCGGGCACCCAAACGGTGACGCTGGCGCCGATCGAAGCGCGCTGGGTGCCGGTCAGCGTGCACCTGCCCGAAGGCCAGCTGCCGGGCACGGGGGCACACCCCATGCGCTTGGTGATCGAGCGCCTGCCCGACCCAGGTGCAGCGGGCGACGCCGCCCACACCCTGACCGAGAAGACAACCTTTGTGGTGCCGAAATAGGAGCCCTTGCCATGAGCCCGAATCCCGTTCAGCCCTTCTTCCACTTCAAGTTCAACTGGCTCGTTCTGGGCTTGCCCTTGTCGGTCGTGGTCGCCAGTTTCGTGACCCTGTACTTGGCGGTGGCGCATCCGGATCCGGTGGTCAAGGCCAGTGCCCTGGCCACCGAAGAGCGCCCCGCTGTGGAGGGGCGCAACCACGCAGCAACGGGTGGGCGGCCCATGCCCCCACCCGCGCCGCGCAGCGAGCCGTGATCAGTTCGTGAACGGCAGCGAGGAGTGGTGAACCACGATGCGCAGCTTGCCCGCATCGTCCTTCACAAACTTCCAGGTCTTGTCGACGGTGGTGACCTTGCCGTCCTTGCCGGTGATCATCACGTTGCCCATGGTCGAAGCCGAGTTACCAGCGATGAAGATGCCAGCGTTCTGGATCTCCACCTTGCGCCAGCCCTTCAGGGCGAAGCCGGTGTCTTGCGGGAAGGCAGCGTCGCCGCCCACGAAGTAAGCCAGTGCGCCAGCACGGGTGGTACGGAAGGTTTGCGGGGCGGTGGTCAGCGTGGGCTTGAACAGCACCACCCCCATTTGGTAGCCGTAGGCGGCGTCGATCACCTTCTCGGCCAGCGCCTTGGCGGCGGCTTGGCCTTGCTTCTCGTGGGTGGCGGCAATGCTCACCAGGGCGTCGCCCCAGGCGCGTTGGGCGGCCAGTACTTCGGCTTCGGAGATGCCATGGTTCACCACGGTGGGCGCGGCAGGGGCAGCGGCCGTGCGGGCCTGCAGGGGGGCGCTCAGCGCGAAGCCGGCGATGGCGATCAAGGTAGCGGAGGCGAGTTTCATGCGTGGTCCTGTTGGTGCAAGAGAGGGTGTTGGGCCTTCGGCGTCAACACCCACATTGAAGCGGCCCGCGCTGAACGTGACTTGACGGGCGCATGAAGCCGCTGTGAGCTTCAGATGAACCCCAGATGAACACCTCTGCCATCGGCGCCCGGCCTTGAATAATCCGGCGCATGTACCGACAACGACTCACCGTCGCTCTGGCCTCGCTGGCTGCGGCCGCGGTGCTGCAAGGAGTCACGGCGGTCTGGTCGCTCGGCCTGGCCGACACGCAGGTTCAGCGCGGCCGTGTCGCCAGCGACATCCAACTGGGCTTTGCCGAACTGGCCGGCAGCAAACAGCGCTTGCGCATCTGGCTGGCCCAGCAACAACAGACCCAAGGCGCCACCGACACCGCCACACGCGACCGCTTGCTGCTGGCCATGCAGACCGACTTGGAGCGGCTGCAAGCCTTGGCGTCGCGCGCGGCCGAGTTGGACACCACGCCCGCCGCCCGCCAACACCAACTGCAACGCCAAGATGCGCTGAAGGTGCTGAGCAGCACCGTGCGCGATCTGGCGTTGGCCCTGCGGCAGCTGCAAGTGCCCGCCGCTGCCAACCCCGCCGACACGCGCCAAGCCTTTGAAGCGGCCGTGCCGCTGTTCGACCGTTTCGACGGCCGCGACCTCAGCCGTTTGCTCCGCGAAAGCGTGGCACGCGAGGCCCAGGCCGTGCGCGACAAGCGCGTGGCCGCTGACGCCGCCCTGCGCTGGATGCGTGGGTTGTGGCTGGGCAGTGCCGCCACCTTGGCGCTGGCAGCGCTGCTGCTGGGCGCTTACTTCACCCGCGCTTTGCGCAAGCCCTTGGACGAGCTGGCCAGCGGCGCGCAGGCCTTGAAGCGCGGTGAGTTGGGCCATCGCATCCCCTTGAGCGGACGGGATGAGTTCGCCGCCGTGGCGCAGAGCATGAACACCATGGCCTCGGAACTGGCCTTGCACCGCCAGCGTGAAGCCCAGGCCCGCGAGGGCCTGGAGAGCCAAGTTCAAGCCCGCACTGCCGAACTGCAGCAGGCTCTTGACGCCCTGCGCCAAGCCGACGTGCAGCGCCGCCAACTGTTCGCCGACATCAGCCATGAGTTGCGCACCCCCACCACCGTTATCCGGGGCGAGGCCGAGGTGTCGCTGCGTGGCGCTATCAAGCCCGTGGACGAGTACCGCGCGGCCCTGCAGCGCATCGTGGACACGGCGCGCCAACTTGGCTTGGTGATTGACGATTTGCTCACCATGGCGCGCAGCGATGTTGACGCCCTGGCCCTGAACCGCGCCCCGCTGGACGCCCGCGCGCCCTTGCAGGACGCCGTGGCCCAAGCCACCGCCTTGGCCCATGACCACGGCGTGCAGCTGCAAGTGCTGCACTGGCCGGCCGAGCCCCAAGCCTTGGTGGGCGATGCCCAGCGCCTGCGCCAGTTGGGCTTGGTGCTGCTGGACAACGCCGTGCGCTACTCGCGCCCTGGCGGCCTGGTGCGCGTGCAAGCGCAGCAGTTGCCGGGCGGCGCCCCGATGTTGGCGTTCGAGGTCATGGACGACGGCATCGGCATCCCCGCCGATGAACTGCCGCATGTGTTCGAGCGCAATTTCCGCGGCCGACAAGCCCGCAGTCACCGGGCCGATGGCAGTGGCTTGGGGCTCGCCATTGCGCGCACCTTGGCCCAAGCCCACGGTGGAGACATCAGCATCGACAGCCGTCCCGGCCACGGCACCCGCGTGACCTTGCGTTTGCCCCTTTCAGCGCCCTTCAGCGGCGCCCCTGCACCATGAACATCTTGCTGGTGGAAGACGACCCCCGCATCGCCGGCTTCCTGCAGCGCGGCTTGCGGGCAGAAGGGCATGCGGTGCAAGTGGCCGCTACCGGACCCGATGGTTTGGCGATGGCCAAGGCAGCCTGGCTGGCGCCCGATGAAGGGCGCGGCCCCACCGTGCTGCTGCTGGACGTGATGCTGCCCGGCATGACCGGTTTGGAGGTGTGCCAAACCTTGCGTGCGGCCCAGGTGCAGATCCCCATCCTGATGCTCACCGCGCTCGGCACCCTGGAAG